>NZ_RCVK01000081.1:0-4360 GCF_003667485.1 Micromonospora sp. BL1 | reverse complement strand
CAGTAGGGGTTGGGGTGGCCGGGGAGGTGGCCTCGGGTCAGGGCTGCCGGGCGGCCGGGCAGCGCCGGGTCCGGGGACAGCGGCGGGGAGTCGGTGCCCGCTCTCGTGGCCATGCCGGCGAACAGCTCCTTCAGGGCTGTGACCGTGTCGACGGCCGGCGTCCAGCCGAGTTCGGTCTCGGCGCGGTGACTCGACATCAGCGGCACGTTCAGCGCCAGGTCGACCCAGCCGGTGTCGACCGGTTGCAGCCGCGCCCGCCAGGTCACCGCCGCCGCGGCGCGCAGCACCGGAGTCGCCACCGGCACCGTCCAGCCGTGAAAGTGCCGGGCCACCAGTTCCGGCGTCAGCACGGGGTCGGCCGCCACGTTGAAGGCGCCGCTAGCGTCCCCCACGACCGCCCGGGCGTACGCGTCGGCCACGTCGTCGGCGTGCACCGCCTGCATCCGGAGTCGCTTGTTCGACGGCACCAGCGGAATCCGGCCGTACCGCAGCAGGCGCACGGGCACCAGCGGGCCGAGGAAGTAGCGGCTGATCTCCGTACCGGCCTCGCGCTGGAAGATCAGTCCCGGCCGTAGCCGTACCACCCGCAGGTTCGGGTGCTCCCGCTGCACGCCGTCGAGCAGCGCCTCTACCTCCGCCTTGTCCCGGCTGTACGACGACGTCTCCACCCCGGTCGCCGGCCAGTTCTCGCTGACCGGGTGGTTCTTCGGGCCGGGCGCGTACGTGCCGACCGATGAGGCGTACACCAGGGCCGGAACGCCGACCCGGACGGCGGCCTCGATCACCGCGCGGCTGCCGCCGACGTTGGTCCGGTAGAGCGTGCGCCGGTCGTGGCTGGGCTGGATCTGCCAGGCCAGGTGCACTACCGCCCGCGCCCCGGCGAAGATCCGCACGAGCTGGTCCGCGGCGCCCGGCGCGCCGATGTCGCAGGAGTGCCACTCCACGTCGTCGTACGGCTCACCGGCGTCCGGTCCGGGCAGCCGCCGGGCCACGCCGACCAGCTCGGTGCCCGCCTCCCGCCGCAACCGGCGCAGCACCGCCGTCCCCACGTTGCCGGTCGCCCCCACGATCACGATGCGCATGGTCGTGCCGTACCCGCTGAACCGGGCAGCAACCGCTCACGGACGGGGGTTCGTGCGCACCCAGCCCTTCTCCCGTTCGCGGCGACCGGCGGTGGCGGCCAGGCAGCGCGGGCAGAGCCAGCCCTCCGGGTCGGCCTCGGTCAGCACGTCGGTACCGGAGTAGTCGAACGGCACGTGCGGGAAGCGACGCAGCCGGGTCCGGCTCAGCGGCAGCCCGCACAGCGTCTGGTTCTGCCCCGGCAGCCAGGCGTGCACCTCACCGCCGGGCCGGCGTACGCCGTCGTCGCCCGGCACCTCGCGGGACGCCGCCACGGCGGCGGTGGTCGTGACTCGCATGGTCGCCCAGGTTCCCCGGCCGCCGCCGTTCACGCCTGGCGGCGACAACCCCTGGGGTACGCGGGCGGAGCGCGTACTCCCGTGGTGGTAGCCCGATCGACGACTCCGGGGCGACGACCGGCGGCGATGCGCGTCCATACGCTGCCGCCGTCACCACTTGCCGCGACCCCAGGGAGTCCCAGAATGTCCATCCGTCACCTGCTCGCCACCACTGTCGTCGGAGAGTTCGCCCCGGCCGCGCACGCCTCGCTCGCCGCCGGGGGCATCGGCGGCTCCGGCCGGGCGGGCGCCACAGTCATCGCCGTGGTGGGCCTGGCGAGCGTGGTCGTCGGCGGGCTGGCACTCAGCCGCTCCCGCCGGGGGCCGGGCGAGGGGCGGATCCAGGCCCTCGTGGCGGCCGCAGCCGGCCTGGTCAGCCTGGTCCTCAGCGCGTGGCATCTGGCGCTGACCACCGAGGGTCTCGGCAGCGGTCAGGGACGCGCAGGTGCGGTCGCCGGGGTGGCGTTCGGGCTGATCGGGGCGGTGCTGGGCGGGCTGGCGCTGGCCCGTTCCCGGCGTACCGCCTGACCCGGTCGCTCGTCCTGTCCCGGCGCGCTGGTTCCGCCGGCCGCTCGTTCCGTCCCGGCGTCAGGAGGCGGTGAGCCAGCCGGGCACGGTGAGCCCCGACTCGTACGCGAGCACCACAAGCTGGGCCCGGTCCCGTACCCGCGTCTTGGTCATGATCCGGCTGACGTGCGTCTTCGCGGTGGCCGGGCTCAGCACCAGCCGGGCCGCGATCTCGTCGTTGGACAGGCCGGCGGCGACCAGGGCGAGCACCTCCCGTTCCCGCTCGGTCAGCGCGCTCAGGCGAGGGCCCGGGTCCGGGTGTCGGGTCCGGGCGGCGAACTCGGCGATCAGCCGGCGCGTGACGGCCGGGGCGATCAACGCGTCGCCCCGCGCCACCACCCGTACGCCGTGGATCAGCTCCGCCGGCTCGGTGTCCTTGACCAGGAACCCGCTCGCGCCGGCCCGCAACGCGCCGTAGACGTAGTCGTCCAGGTCGAAGGTGGTCAGGATGATCACCCGGGCGTCGGTGCCGGCGACGATGTCCCGGGTGGCGGCCAGGCCGTCCAGCAGCGGCATCCGGATGTCCATGAGGACGACGTCCGGGCGCAGTTCCCGTGCCAGCCGTACCGCACCGGCGCCGTCGGCGGCCTCGCCGACCACCTCGATGCCGTCCTCGCCGTCGAGGATGGAGCGGAAGCCCGCGCGTACCAAAGTCTGGTCGTCGGCGAGCAGCAACCGGATCACGTCGTCTCCCCCCGTTCCGTGCGTGGCGCGGGGACCGGCAGCGGGACGGGCCGCAGCGGGAGGCGGGCCCGCACCAGGAACCCGCCGTCCGGCCCCGGCCCGGTGGTGAGCGAGCCGCCCAGCGCCCGGGCCCGCTCGCCCATGCCGAGGATCCCGTTCCCGGGCGGACCCGTGGGACCGGCGCCGTCGTCGGCCACCTCCACCAGCACCTCGTCGCCGTCCGGCACGACCCGGACCACCGCCGTGCTCGCGCCCGCGTGACGGCTCACGTTGGTGAGCGCCTCCTGGACGATCCGGTACGCGGACAGGTCCACCTCCGGCGGGAGCGGCCCGGTCTCCGTCACCTCGGTACGCACCGTCAGCCCGCGCCGCCCGGCCGTCGTGACCAGCTCGTCGAGGCGGTCCAGACCGGGTGCGGGGTGGCTCGGCGTCGTACCCTCCTGCCGGAGCACGCCGAGCGCCGCCCGCAGCTCCCGCAGCGTCTCCCGGCTCGTCTGCTTGATCACGGTGAGTGCCTCCGCCGACCGCTCCGGATCGGGCCGGTGCAACGCGGCGCTCGCCTGCACACTGATCAGCGAGAGATGGTGGCCGAGCAGGTCGTGCAACTCGCGGGCGATCCGCAGCCGCTCCTCGGTGGCCCGGTGGCGGGCCTCCTCCTCCTTGCGCTGCTCCGCGGCCAGCACCCGGGCCTGCACCTCGGCGAGATAGGCCCGCCGGTTACGGGTCACGCCGACGATGACCGCGACCAGCCAGCCGGCGTGCAGCAGCGTCGCGCCGTTGCCACTGACACCGGTCCGGGTGTAGCTGTCGGCGACGGCGAAGGAGACGACCGAGGCCAGGCCGAGGCCCACCGCGACCGCGAGGTGCCCCTCGTCGACGACCGTGTACAGCGCCACGACGAACACCAGCATGATCGGCCCAGGCCGGTGCAGCAGAGCGCCGTACGCGGCGACCGCGGCGAGCGCCACCAGGCCCACCGCCACCGGGTATCGCCGACGCAGGTAGAGCGCTGCGGACGAGGCCAGGACGACGAGCAGCGCGACGAGTTCGGCGGGGGTGTCGATGCCGTCCGACTGCACGATCAGGCCGAGGAGGGCCACCAGGGCGACGGCAGGCACCAGTGCGGCTTCCGCCTTGGGGCCGTGCCGGCGCCAGCTCGACATTGCCGAAGCGTAGCGGTCCGCGGACGCAGCGGAGGGCCCCGAAGCGGCGTCGTGGCGTGCCGGAGCGTGGTCGAGAGGGTCGGTGCGCGACGCACGCCGGGCTGATCGGGTTCGGGTAACCTGTGCCGTGCGGGCCGCTAGCTCAATGGCAGAGCTGTGGACTTTTAATCCATAGGTTCAGGGTTCGAGTCCCTGGCGGCCCACTTCGTTCCAGCTCGGCGGCTCTTTACGGGGCCGCTTTTGTTGTGCTCCGGGCCGGTGCAGCGGCGAGACGCAGCAGCGAAGTGCAGCAGTGAACCAACCGCCAGCCCGACTTCCGTGTCGGGGTGCTCTCCTAAGCGGCAGCGGACCGAACAGATGGAGGTCACGTCCGCGCTGATGGTGTAAGAGACGGCCATCGCGTGATCCGGTCTGATGCTATGCGGCGATCGGGGTGGGGTCGGGTTGGTCGGTGTCGTGTTGGCTGGTGTCGACGGTGATCAGGCGGGC
>NZ_RCVK01000083.1:0-4415 GCF_003667485.1 Micromonospora sp. BL1 | reverse complement strand
TTTGGCGAGGGGTTCCGTTCAGGGCCGTGATCTCGGCTACGCCGCGTAGGGAGCTGGTCAGCCAGATCGCCTCGGCCTCGTGCAGGTCGGTCGCGGTGGGCAGGTGTTCGGCGGAGGTCAGGCCGAGCTCTGCCGCCCGTTCCAGCAGGTGGTTCGCGGTCACGCCGGGCAGGATGCCGGTCTGGGCCGCCGGGACCGTGGTGAGCGTCCCGCCGCTCAGCCACACCACGTTGGCGGTGGGCCCCTCCAGCACGTAGCCGTCGGTCGAGACCCAGAGCACGTCGTCCACGCCGGTCCGCTGCGCCCACCGCCGGGCGGCGGTGCTCAGCGCGTACGAGGTGGACTTCACACCGCTCGGCAGCCACCCCAGCTCAGGGCGGGACCGGGCGGCCACCCCGAGCGGCAGCGTGGCCACGGTCACCCCGTCCCGCCGGGCCAGGCGGGCGGCTGCGGGCACCTCGCCGAGCGTCGCGTACACCGTGGGCGGCCCACTGCCCTCCGGCCCTCGCGTGCAGACCAGCCGCAACGCGCCCTCGGTCTGCGCGGGCCAGCCGGCGCAGACCGCGTCCAGCAGTTCGACGAGCGCGGCGTGCGGCGGCAACGGCAGGTCGATCGCCGCCGCACCGGCCCGCAACCGGGCCAGGTGGGCCTCGCGCAGCCAAGGGCGGCCGTCGCGCAGATGCATGGTCTCGAACAGGCCGTCGCCGTGCAGGACGCCCCGGTCGTCGCCGCGCAGCACCGGCTCACCGGCCGGCACGAGGCCCCGGCCGAGCACCGCCACCCGTGTCGTACCCATTGGCGCAGCGTAGTGGCGTACCCCCGGCGGCGGACCGGCCGGCGCGGCGGCCGAACTATGATCGAAGGGTGTCCGAATCCTCCCTCGCGGAAATGCTCCGCTCGCGCGGGCTGCGGCTGACGGCGCAGCGGCAGCTGGTGCTCCAGGCCGTCCTGGATCTGGGGCACGCCACCCCGGAGCAGGTGCACACCGCGGTCCGCGAGGTGGCGGCCGGAGTCAACATCACCACCATCTACCGCACGCTGGAGCTGCTGGAACGGCTCGGCCTGGTGACGCACACGCACCTGTCGCACGGTTCGCCGACCTACCACGCGGCCGGTGAGCACCAGCACGTCCACCTGGTGTGCCGGGAGTGCGGGGCGATCGACGAGATCGCCCCGGAATGGCTTCGCCCGCTCGCCGACCAGCTGGACGAGCAGCGCGGGTTCAAGGTCGACATCGGGCATGTCGCGCTCTTCGGGGTCTGCGGCCGCTGCGCACAGAACGGGGAACCCACATGATCGACATCGCGGGCGCGGTGACCACCGACGCCATCGACGAGCAGACCCGGGACCAGCCGGAGCCGGCCCACCGGGCGGCCGGCGTCGGCCCGGTGGCCGCCCACTACGGCGACCCGATGCGCGAGCAGCGGCTCCTGGCCACCGGCGTGGGCCTGGTCGACCGGTCGCACCGGGGCGTGGTCGCGGTGCCCGGCGAGGAGCGGATCGGCTGGCTGCACACGCTCACCAGCCAGCACCTGGCCGCGCTGGCGCCGTGGCAGGGCACCGAGCTGCTGGTGCTCTCCCCGCACGGGCACGTCGAGCAGCACGCGATGGTCGCCGACGACGGCGAGACCACCTGGCTGGACACCGAGCCGGGGATGACCGAGGGCCTGCTGTCATACCTGGAGAAGATGCGGTTCTTCAGCAAGGTCGACCCGCGCGACGCCACCGCCGACCACGCGCTGCTGTCGCTGGTCGGGCCGGAGGCGGCCGGCGCGCTGGACACGCTCGGCGTCACCGGGCTGGCCGCCCCCGACGTGGTCGCGGTGCCGGGTCCGAAGTTCCGTTCCGGCGAGATGCCCGCGCGGCCCTCGGTGGTGTACGACGTCAAGCCGCTCCCGGTCGGCGGCTGGGCCCGGCGGGTGGCGCTCGGCGTCGACCTGCTCGTGCCCCGGGCGGCCATGGACGAGGTGGTGGCGGAGCTGCGCGGCGCCGGTGTGCCGGTGGCCGGGCTGTGGGCGTACGAGGCGATCCGGGTGGCCGCCAAGCGGGTCCGGGCCGGCGTGGACACCGACCACCGGACGATCCCGGCCGAGGTGGACCTGATCGCCCCGGCCGTGCACCTGGACAAGGGCTGCTACCGGGGGCAGGAGACGGTGGCCCGGGTGCACAACCTGGGCAAGCCGCCCCGCCGGCTCGTCCTGCTGCACCTCGACGGCGTGGCGAGCGACCAGCCGCCCGTCGCCGGTACGCCGGTGACGCTCGACGGCCGGACCGTCGGCTTCGTGGGCACCGCCGTGCAGCACTACGAGCTGGGTCAGGTGGCGCTCGCCGTCCTGAAGCGCAACACGCCCGACGACGCCCGCCTGCTCGTCGGCGACAGCGCCGCCGCGATCGACGCCTAAGGAAGGGAACCTCCCGGACGCCCTCGGTGGCGAAAGGATCCCTTCCTGATGCCGCTCGCACCGGAAATCCTCCGGTCGACCCGGCGCCGGGCACCGGTCTAGGATCCGGGGCATGACGACAGGGACGTTGATCACGGTTGCCCCCACCGGCGCGGAGTCGGCGAAGGCGGAGGTGCCGGCGCTGCCGGTGACGCTCGACGAGCTGCTGCTGACCGCCAAGGAGTGCGAGGCGCTCGGCGCCGCCGTGATCCACGTCCACATCCGCGACGACGACGCGCGGCCCACGCTCGACCAGGGGCGGCTGCGCGACACGGTGGCCGCGCTGCGGGAGAACACCGACCTGATCGTGCAGCTCTCCTCCGGCGGCGCGGTGACCGACCCGGAGTCCGCCCGGCTGGCGGTGCTCGACGCCGCGCCGGACATGGCCTCCTGCACCATGGGCACCGTCAACTTCGGCGACGACGTGTTCCTCAACCGGTGGGAGTTCATCGTCGACCTGCACACCCGGATGCAGGAGCGGGGCGTCGTCCCCGAGTACGAGATCTTCGACCTGGGTCACCTCACCGCGTTGCAGCGGCTGCTCGGCAAGTACGGCCTGCCGCACGGCGGGCACGTGCACGTCGACTTCGTGATGGGCGTGCCGGGCGGCATGCCGGGCACCACGGCCACGCTCGTGGCGGCCCAGCAGATGGTGCGCGACCTGCCCGAGGGCACCACGTTCTCGGCCACCGGCATTGGGCGCAGCACCATCCCCGTGATGCTGGCCTCGCTGTCGGCCGGCGGTCACCTGCGCGTCGGCATGGAGGACACGGTCACGTACGCCAAGGGGCGCCCGGTGGAGTCCAACATGCAGCTCGTCGCGCGGGCGGTCGGCTTCGCCCAGCTCGCCCAGCGTCCTCCGCTGACCACCGCCGAGGCTCGTACGCTGCTCGGCGTACCGGCCACCGCCCGGTAAGCGGCACACCCGGCCACGACCCCGTACCGCCCCGGTCGACGTCGCAGGTCACCCCGCCGCCGACCGGGTCCGTCCCCTCGGTACGGTCCATACCGTGGGAAAAACGTACGAGGGCGGCGTGCCGCTCGCCCAGGTGGTCCGGTCCGGTTTCGTGGAGGGCGTCCACCGGGGTTCCGTGGTGGTGCTCGACGCCGCCGGTGAGCCGGTCGCCGGAGCCGGTGACGTCACCTCGCCGATCTTCCCCCGCTCGTCGAACAAGCCGATGCAGGCGATCGGGATGCTCCGGGCCGGGCTGCCGCTCACCGACCCGGCCGACGTGGCGCTGGTCGCGGCCAGCCACGCGGGCGAGGAGTTCCACGTCGAGCGGGTCACCGCGCTGCTGCGCGACGCCGGCCTGACCGAGGACGCGTTGCACTGCCCGCCGGACCTGCCGTTCGGCGAGGCCGCCCGGGAGGCGGTGCTGCGGGCCGGCGGCGGACCGGCCCGGGTGCTGATGAACTGCTCCGGCAAGCACGCCGGCATGGTGCGCACCTGTCTGGCCGCGGGCTGGCCGCTGGACGGCTACTGGCGCCCGGAGCACCCGCTCCAGCAGTGCCTGACCGCCACGATCGAGGAGTTCACCGGCGAGCGGGCGGCGGCCGTCGGGGTGGACGGCTGCGGCGCGCCGGTGCTCGCCGTCTCGCTGACCGGGCTGGCGCGGGCGTTCCTGCGAATGGTCGGCGCCGAGCCGGGCACCGTCGAGCGGACGGTGGCGGACGCGATGCGGGCGTACCCGGAACTGGTCGGCGGCACCCAGGCGGAGGACACGCGGCTGATGCGCGGCGTACCCGGTCTGCTCGCCAAGATCGGCGCGGAGGGCGTGATCGCGGCGGCGATCCCGGAGGTCGGCGCCGTGGCCCTGAAGATCGACGACGGCGCCGCCAGAGCCCGCACACCCGTCCTGACCTCAGCCCTGGCACGCCTGAACGTGCGCGCCCCCATCCTCACCGAGTACGCCGAGCCACCCCTGCTGGGCGGCGGCCTCCCGGTAGGAGCCATCCACCCCACCTGGTAACCCC
>NZ_RCVK01000252.1:0-4634 GCF_003667485.1 Micromonospora sp. BL1 | reverse complement strand
AGGCCGGGGCGACCCCCGGCCCGGGCCGCGCCGGGGGTCGCCCCGGCCTCGGTCGCGTCGGCGCCGGCCGCGTCGCCGGCGGTCGCCCCGGCCTCGGCCGCCCCGGCACCGGTGGCCGCCCGGGCGGCGTCGTACCAGGCGAAACCGAGCTGGTGTACGGCCAGCCAGCCGAACAGGTAGTTGCCGTCGGCGAGTGCGGCCGGGCCGAGGAGCCGGCCGAGGTCGCCGAGCGCCACCAGGACCACGAGCGCCACCGGCACGGCGAGCCCGAACCGGCGGTGCAGCGCGTACATCGGCGGGGTCAGCGCCACCACGGCGACGTAGGCGACCAGGAACCACAGCGGGATGGTGGCGAACCAGACCACCGTGCGCACCTGCGCCGGGTCGGCGCCGCGCAGCGTGGCGATCCCCGCGCCCGCGGCCAGCACCAGCAGCAACACGGTGGTGGGCCGGACCAGCCGGGCGCTGCGGTCCACCAGCCATCCGGCCGCCGACCCGCCCCGGTGTCGGCGGGCGGCCAGCGAGGCGGCGTTGGCGTAGCCGCCGACCAGGAAGAACACCGGCATCACCTGGGCCACCCAGGTCAGCGGCCAGGCCCAGCGCAGATCCGCCAGCGCGGAGTGGCCGGCGGGGCGGCCGTCGTCGTACCCGACGGCGGTGACGCCCCAGTGGCCGAGCACGACCATGGTGATGGCCAGGGCCCGGAGCAGGTCGACGTAGCGCTCCCGCCCCGGCGGCGTGCGTTGCGCGAGCTGCCGCAGGCGGCGCATGAGGTCAGGCTAGGCCAGCCGGCTCCGACCGGTACGGATAACGGATCGGTCGAGAGGTCTTGTGGTCCCCGTCGCACTGTCGTAGAAATTCTTCATTAGAAGTGCGTCTTGTGAAGACAAGCGACAGGGTGCTCACCGCGTGTACCCGGACCGAGGAGATGCGATGAACAGGCGTGAGATCCTACGGCGCAGCGCCGCCGCCGGTCTGCTGGCCACCCCCGCCGCGGGGCTGCTCGCCGGCTGCGCCACCTCCGGTGGCGGCGACGAGGGCGACAAGGACGCGTACAAGGGCACCAAGAGCGAGCAGAACCCGCTCGGCGTCGCCGAGGACGCCCCGCTGGAGGTGGTGATCTTCAACGGCGGCTTCGGGGAGGACTACGCCAAGGCCCACGAGGCCATGTACAAGGAGCGGTACCCGAAGGCGGAGATCAAGCACTCGGCCACCGCGGAGATCAGCAAGACGCTCCAGCCCCGCTTCGTCGACGGCAGCCCGCCGGACGTGGTGAACAACTCCGGCGCCGGCCAGATCGACTTCAACGGCCTGGTCTCCCAGAACGCGCTCGCCGACCTGGGTGAGCTGCTCGCCGCGCCGAGCCTCGACACGCCCGGCAAGACGGTCAAGGACACGCTGCTGCCCGGCACCGTCGAGGTCGGCTCCTACGACGGCCGGTTCCTGGTGCTCAACTACACCTACACGGTGTACGGCATCTGGCACTCCACCAAGCTGTTCGCCGACCGCGGCTGGGAGGACGCCAAGACCTGGGACGACCACATCGCGCTCTGCCGCCGGATCAAGGCCGCGGGCATCGCCCCCTGGACGTACGCCGGTGTGCACCCCCGCTACATGAGCTGGCCGGTGATCTCCACCGCGATCAAGCTCGGCGGCCCGTCGGTGGCGCTGGCGATCGACAACCTGGAGCCCAACGCCTGGAAGTCGGACGCCATGAAGACCGCCGCCGACGCCTGGCACCAGATCGTCAAGGACAAGTTCATCCTCGACGGCTCCCCGGGCCTGGACCACAAGCAGTCGCAGACCGCGTGGTGCCAGGGCAAGGCCGCGTTCATCTCCTGCGGCTCCTGGCTGGAGAGCGAGCAGAAGGACGTCACCCCGCCCGGCTTCAACATGACGGTCGCGCCGACGCCGAGCCTGGGCAGCGGCGACAAGCTGCCGTACGAGGCGATCCGCGGCACCGCGGGCGAGCCGTTCATGGTGCCGGCGAAGGCGCGCAACGTCGCCGGTGGCCTGGAGTACTTCCGGACCATGCTGTCCCGCAAGGGCGCCCAGGACTTCACCCGGAAGGTCGCCAGCCTGCCCGTGGTCGCCGGCGCCACCGAGGGCATCGAGCTGCCGTACGGGCTCAGCACCGTGGTCAAGGCGCTCGACGCGTCCGGGTCCAACGGCTTCAACTGGGTCTACAACAACTACTACCGCAAGCTGGAGCGCAACCTCGTCGACGCGGCCTGCGGCGAGTTCTTCAGCGGCCGGACCTCCCCGGCCGAGTTCCTCGACCAGTGCCAGAAGGGCGCCGACTCGATCGCCCAGGACAGCTCGGTCAAGAAGTACAAGCGGTCGGCGTGATGCGACAGGGCCGCCTCCCCCTGATCCTCACGTTCCTGCTACCCCCACTGGCGCTGTACGGCATCTTCGTGCTCTCGCCGTACCTCCAGGCCTTTCAGATCTCCACCACCGACTGGATGGGTTACTCCGCGCAGGCCGACCCGGTCGGGATGGCGAACTTCCGCACGCTGCTGCACGACGGGTACGTGTGGAACGCGTTGAAGAACAACGCGATCCTGCTCGCGGTGTTGCCGGTGGTGACGATCGGGCTGGGGCTGTTCTTCGCCAGCATGCTCACCATGGGCGGTCGCAAGGGCCGGGCCGGTGTGACCGGGGTGCGCGGCACCTCGGTCTACCGGCTCGTCTACTTCTTCCCGCAGGTGCTCTCGGTGGTGATCATCGCGCTGCTCTGGAAGGAGATCTACAGCCCGACCAGTGGCCTGCTCAACGGCGCCCTGCGCGCCGTCGGGCTGGCCACCCCGGCCTGGCTCGGCGACCCGCGCTTCGCGTTCTGGTGCGTGCTGGCGGTGATGGTGTGGAGCAACGTCGGCTTCTACGTGGTGCTCTTCGGCGCCGCCATGCAGGCGATCCCGCGCGACATCTACGAGGCGGTGCTGCTCGACGGCGCGTCCCGCACCACGATGCTGCGGAGGATCACCATTCCGCTGCTCTGGGACACCATCCAGGTCGCGTGGATCTACCTCGCCATCGCGGCGCTGGACGGCTTCATCCTGGTCCAGCTCATGACCAACGGCGGGCCGAACTTCTCCTCCGACGTGATCGGGCTGCGGATGTACGACACGTCGTTCGGCAGCGAGAACAAGTTCGGGTACGCCTCGGCGATCGGTGTGGCGATGTTCTTCCTGACCCTCTCGGTGGCGGTGCTGGCGCTGCGCACCGCCCGGCGTGATCGGATCGAGTACTCGTGACCACCGTGGACACCGGCGCCCCGGCCGCCGAGACGACCCGCGCGACCGCCCCCGCCGACCGGCCCCCGCGCCGCGAGCTGGGCGTGGCGAACGTCTTCTCGCACGGCTTCCTGCTGCTCTGGGCGGCCATGACGGTCCTGCCGCTGGCCTGGATGGTGCTCAGCTCGCTCAAGACCAACGGCGAGATCATCTCCGAGCCGTGGGGGCTGCCCGAGGCGCTGCGGTTCGACAACTGGTCACGCGCCTGGACCAGTGCCCACATCGGCCGGTTCTTCTTCAACAGCCTGGTCGTGGTGGCCGGCTCGCTGAGCCTGACCATGCTGCTCGGCGCCACCGCCGCGTACGTCTTCGCGCGCTACGAGTTCCGCGGCCGGCAGGTGGTCTACTACCTGTTCGTCGGCGGCATGATGTTCCCGGTCTTCCTGGCGCTGGTGCCGCTGTTCTTCGTGGTCCGCAGCGTCGGCCTGCTCGGCACCTGGCCGGGCCTGATCCTGGTCTACACGGCCTACTCGCTGCCGTTCACCGTGTTCTTCCTGAGCGCGTTCTTCCGGACGCTGCCCACGTCGGTGGCGGAGGCCGCGCTGATCGACGGCTGCGGGCACTTCCGGCTGTTCTTCCGGGTGATGCTGCCGATGGCGAGACCGGGACTGATCAGTGTCGGCATCTTCAACTTCCTGAGCCACTGGAACCAGTTCCTGCTGCCGCAGGTGCTGCTGCCCGGCGACGGGCAGGACCGGATGCTCGCCCAGGGGCTGAGCTCGCTCGCGGTGAGCCAGGGCTACGCCGGTGACTACGCCCAGTTGTTCGCCGGCCTGACCATCGCGGTGCTGCCGGTGCTCGTGGTGTACGTGGCGTTCCAGCGCCAGGTCCAGTCCGGACTGACCGCCGGGCAGCTCAAGTGAGGTCGTTGCCACAGGCAACGGGGCAGTGGGGAGGAGCGAGCTGACCTAGGGTGAGCCGGCACGCTCATCTATCGACAGGAATCTCATGTTCTTCCTCCTCTACACGCTGTTGCTGCTGCTTGGCGGCATCGCGATGATCGCGGTGGGCATAGCCGTCAAGGAACAGGGCAAGGGCTCCCGGATCCTCAACGTGGTCATCGGCCTGGCCTTCTTCGGGTACGGCTTCTACCTGCTGTTCCTCTTCGACGGCGACAGCTACCGGATCTTCTTCTACGTCTTCGTGCTGCCGATCCTGCTGATCGTGCGCGCCGTGAAGGCACGCAAGGAGGCCCGCGAGCAGGCCGCCGCGCCGCAGTTCGCGGGCGCGCAGCAGTACCCGGGCGGACAGCAGCAGGGCATGTACCCGGGTGCGGGGCACGGTCAGCCCGGTCCGGCGTACCCGCCCGCCCAGGGCCAGCCCGCCCAGTTCCAGCCC
>NZ_RCVK01000281.1:0-4761 GCF_003667485.1 Micromonospora sp. BL1 | reverse complement strand
GGTCGAAGGACCTGGGCGGGGGTTACAGCGATCTTGTAGCGTGAGGTCGTGGCGCGCAGCGTGTACCTGACCGGCGTTGGTTCGGGCGGGGGAAAATCGACGGTGGCGCTCGGGCTGGCCGAGCTGTTGTCCCGGCAGGTGGAACGGATAGGCGCGTTCCGGCCGCTCGTCTCCGGTGACGGCACCGACCCCATCCTGGCCCTGCTCACCGAGCGCTACCGGATGGACCTGCCGGTCGACGAGCTGTACGGCGCCACGTACGCCGAGGCGAGCGCGCTCGTCGCGGACGGCCGCCGGGAGGAGCTGATCTCCCGGATCGTCACCCGCTACCGGGAGGTCGAGCGCCGCTGCCCGGCGATAGTGGTGGTCGGCAGCGACTTCGCCTACGGCGACGGCACCGGCCCCCGTGAACTGGCCTTCAACGCCCGGCTGGCGACCGAGTTCGGCAGCGTCGTGGTGCCGGTGGTGGACGGGTTCGGGCAGCAGCCCGACGCGATCGCGGCGGCGCTGCGCGGCGCGTACCACGATCTGGTGGACCTCGGCGCGACTGTGATCGCGGCGCTGGCCAACCGCGTGCCGGAGCCGATGACGCTGCCCGAGCTGCCGGTTCCCGCGTACGCCATCCCGGAGGTGCCGACCGTGTCGGCGCCGACCGTGGCCGAGGTGGCGGCGGCGCTGCGCGGCACCGTGCTCACCGGTGACGAGACCGCGCTCGACCGCGACGTGCTCGACTACGTGGTGGGCGCGGCGCACGTGCCGACGCTGCTGGACCACCTCACCGACGGGGCGCTGGTGATCACCCCGGGCGACCGCGCGGACCTGCTGGTGGCCGCCGGCGCCGCACACGTGGCCGGGCAGGTGTCGCTGGCCGGGCTGGTCCTCACGCTCGGCGAGCAGCCCGACCCGCGCGCGATGCGCCTGGTCGAGCGGATGAACACCGGGCTCCCAGTGCTGTCGGTACCGAGCGACAGCTATGACACGGTGGCCGCGTCCAGCCGGATCGAGGGCCGCCCCAGCACCGCCAACCCGCGCAAGGTCGAGGCCGCGCTCGGCGCGTTCGAGCGCTGCGTGGACACCGACGACCTGGCCCGCCGGCTGCGGGTCAGCCGGTCCGCGCGGGTGACCCCGCTGATGTTCGAGAACGACCTGATCGACCGGGCCCGCGCCCGGCGCCGCCGGCTGGTGCTGCCCGAGGGCGCGGACGAGCGCATCCTGCGCGCGACCGAGGTGCTGCTGCGCCGGGGCGTCGCCGAGATCACCCTGCTCGGCCGCCCGGACGAGATCGCCCGGCGGACCCGGGAACTGGGCGTCGACCTCGGTGACGCCCAGGTCGTCGACCCGGTGACCAGCCCGTGGCGGGACGAGTTCGCGCAGGCGTACGCGCAGTTGCGCGCCCACCGCGGCGTCACCGTCGAGCTGGCGCACGACATCGTGGCGCAGCCCAACTACTTCGGCACGATGATGGTGCAGACCGGCCACGCCGACGGCATGGTCTCCGGCGCCACCCACACCACAGCCGCCACCATCCGGCCCGCCTTCGAGATCATCCGAACCGTGCCGGGCGTCTCGGTCGCCTCCAGCGTCTTCTTCATGCTGCTCGCCGACCGGGTACTGGTGTACGGCGACTGCGCCGTCAACCCCGACCCGGACGCCGACCAGCTCGCCGACATCGCCATCTCGTCCGCCGACACGGCGGCCCGGTTCGGCATCGAACCGCGGGTGGCGATGCTGTCGTACTCCACCGGCAGCTCCGGCGCCGGCGCCGACGTGGAGAAGGTCGCGGCGGCCACCAAGCTGGTCCGGGAACGCCGGCCGGACCTGCTGGTCGAGGGCCCGATCCAGTACGACGCGGCGATCGACCCGCAGGTCGCGGCCACCAAGCTGCCGGACAGCCCGGTCGCCGGGCGGGCGACGGTCTTCATCTTCCCGGACCTGAACACGGGCAACAACACGTACAAGGCGGTGCAGCGCTCGGCCGGGGCGGTGGCGGTCGGGCCGGTCATGCAGGGCCTGAACCGGCCGGTGAACGACCTCTCCCGCGGCGCCACCGTGCCGGACATCGTCAACACGGTGGCGATCACCGCCATCCAGGCCGCCGCGGAGGCGTCGGAATGAGCCGCATCCTGGTCCTCAACAGCGGATCCTCGTCGGTCAAGTACCGGCTGTACGACGGCGACGACGTCCTGGACAAGGGCACCGTCGAGCGGATCGGCGAGCCCGGCGGCGGGCCGGCCGACCACGAGAGCGCGGTCCGGGAGATCATCGGCCGGCTCGACCTGAGCGGCCTCGCCGGAGTCGGCCACCGGGTGGTGCACGGCGGGCGGAAGTTCAGCGCGCCGGTACGCATCGACGACGCGGTCGTCGCCGCGATCGAGGATCTGGTGCCGCTGGCGCCGCTGCACAACCCGGCCAACCTGGCCGGCATCCGGGTGGCCCGGGAGGCGCTGCCGGACACGCCGCAGGTGGCGGTCTTCGACACCGCGTTCCACCACACGCTGCCCGAGGCCGCCGCCACGTACGCGATCGACAAGGCCACCGCCGAGCGGTACGGCGTCCGCCGCTACGGCTTCCACGGCACCTCGCACGCGTACGTCTCGCGTCGCGTCGCCGACCTGCTCGACCGCCCGTACGACGAGCTCAACACGATCACCCTGCACCTGGGCAACGGGGCGAGCGCGTGTGCCGTCCAGGGCGGGCGCAGCGTGGCCACCTCGATGGGCATGTCCCCGCTGGAGGGCCTGGTGATGGGCACCCGCAGCGGCGACCTCGACCCGACAGTCATCTTCCACCTGCGCCGCGAGGGCGGCATGGTCGTGGACGACATCGACGACCTGCTCAACCACCGCAGCGGCCTGCTCGGACTGACCGGGGTCAACGACATGCGGGAGGTGCTGGCCCGCCGCGACGCCGGTGACCCGGACGCGACGCTGGCGTTCGACGTCTACTGCCGGCGGATCACCGGCTACGTGGGCGCGTACTACGCGCTGCTCGGCCGGGTCGACGCGATCGCGTTCACCGCCGGGGTCGGCGAGCACGCCGCTCCGGTGCGGGCGGCGTCGCTGGCCGGGCTGGAGCGGCTGGGCGTCACTGTCGACCCGGCGCGCAACGACGGCCACGGCGACCGGGTCGTCTCCCCGGACGGCGCGGAGGTGGCGGTGCTGGTGGTCGGCACCGACGAGGAGCGGGAGATCGCCCGCGAGACCCGCGAGGTGCTGGGCGTCTGACCGTCCGACCCTTCGCGCGGCTGATCCGGACCGGGTCAGCCCGGCTCAGCCCAGGGCGATCCAGGCGACCAGGGCGACCACCACCACGGCGGCGACTGCGACGCCGGCGATCAGCGGCACGCGCGACGGCGCCGGCGCCGACGCGGCCGGCTCGGGAGAATCGACGAATGCGCGGAACTGCGCGGTGTTGCCACTCGGGTCGGTGTAGTTCTCAGCCATGCGGCTGACCCTAGCGAAGCCGCCCGCAGCGGAGTGTCCCGCCGGGCCGCCACCTGCGGATCCGGATGGTGGGATCGGGCAAACCCGGCCACCCGGTGGAGGCGGGAGCCGCCCGGGTGGCGGCACCGACCGGCCCGGACGGCGGGCGCGGGCCGACCGCTCGGCTGCCTACCGTGCAGGTGTGAGGGGGCAGCGGCTGGTCGCCGCGCTGATGACGGCGCTGCTGGCCGGTTGCGGCCCGGCCGTGGCCACGCCCGATCCGGTGCCGGCCGCCGTCGGGCCCGCGCCGACGCACCAGTACACGGTCGGGATGCGGCAGTTCACGCTCGACCCGGACGGCAGGCGGCCGCTGCCGGTCACCGTCTGGTACCCGGCGCAACCACCGTCTCCCGCACGGCCGCACACGGCCGGCCCCGGCCCGACTGGTTCCGGCTCGGCCGGTCCTGGCTCGGCCGGTCCTCCTTCGGCCGGCCCTGGCTCGGCCGGTGCCGATCAGGCGCCGGTCCTGCCGGGCCCGCGCGGGCCGCGCGCTTCGGCCCTGCCGTCCGTCGTCGCGGCTCCCTCCGGACGCGCCACACCGGCGAGCCCCGGACCGCGTGTGCGGCCGGGAGCGCCGTTCGCCGCCGGACGGTTCCCGGTGGTGCTCTACAGCCACGGGCTGCGCAGCCTGCCCGCCCTGCACGCGGCGCTGACCAGCCGCTGGGCCGCCGCCGGCTTCGTGGTGGTCGCGCCCACCTATCCGCGTACGAACCAGCGCGCCCGCGCCTTCACCCGCGAGGACGTCCGCAACCAGCCGGCCGACGCCTGGCGACTGATCCGTCACCTGGTCCGGCTGGGCGCCCGCCCCGGGGATCCGCTCGGCGCGCACATGGCAGTGGACCGGTTCGCCGCCGCCGGTCACTCGGCCGGCGGTCACACCACGCTCGGCATGTTCGCCTCCGGGCAGCCGTTCCCGGTACGGGCCGGAATCGTGATCGCCGGTGGCCGGATGGTCGCCGGGCTCTCCCGGCCGCTCGCGCCGATGCTGTTCGTGCACGGGAGCGCGGACCGGATCGTGCCCGAGTCGATCGGCCGGGCCGCGTACGCCCGCTGCCTCGGGCCGGCCGCCTTCCTGAGCCTCACCGGTCAGGGCCACGGGGAGTACCTGACGCCCGGACGACCCGGCTTCGCCCAGGTGCTCGCCACCACCACCGACTTCCTGCGCTGGACGCTCTACGCCGACCGCGCCGCCCTGCGCCGCCTCCCCGCCGACGCCGCAGCGCCGGACACCACCACCACCTTCACCACCCGCTCCCTCCCCACCTGACGCACCGCGCTC
>NZ_RCVK01000085.1:0-4790 GCF_003667485.1 Micromonospora sp. BL1 | reverse complement strand
GGCCGTCAGCGGACGGCGGGGGTTGCCGTCAGGGTGCCGGTGGTGGCGTCCAGGGTGGCGGGGGTGCCTACCGGGACGGTGAGCTGGCCCGGGCCGTGCCCGACGGGCAGGCCGCCGAGGACCGGCACGCCGAGGTCGCCCAGGCGGTCGGTGAGCACGTCCACGACGGTGGTGTCCCAGCCGTCCGCGCACTCGGTGAACTGGCCGACCGCCACCCCGGCGATCTCGTCCAGCGCGCCGCAGCGGCGCAGGTGGGTGAGCATCCGGTCGATCTTGTACGGCGGCTCCTGCACCTCCTCGACCAGCAGGATCGCCCCGGTCAGGTCGGGCATGTCCGGCGTGCCGATGGACGCGGTGATCAGGCACAGGTTGCCGCCGAGCAGCCGGCCCTCGGCCCGTCCGGGCACCCGCACCGGGTACGTCTCCTCCGCCTCGACCGCCGCCACGGTCACCGGCTCGGTGCTGGTCAGCGCGGCGTGCAGCGACTCCGCCGAGCGGATCGGCGTGCGCTCGTCCCGCCACGCGGCGCCCGGCCCGTGCACGCCGGCCAGCCGGGCGCCCCGCCACAGCGCGAACTGCAGCGCGGTGATGTCGGAGAAGCCGGCCACCACCTTCGGATCCCGCCGTACCGCGGCCATGTCGATCAGGTCGACCACCCGCTGCGCGCCGTAGCCGCCCCGGGTGCAGATCACCCCCCGGATCTCCGGGTCGGCGAACGCCGCGTTCAGGTCCGCGGCCCGCAGCGCGTCGTCGCCGGCCAGATAACCCCTCCTGGCGTACGCGTTCGGCGCGGGCACCGGGCGCAGGCCCCAGCCGGTGAGCAGCTCGATGCCGCGGGCCACCCGTTCGGGACGGGTCGGCCCGGACGGGGACACCAGCATCACCGCGTCGCCGGGACGCAGGGCCGGTGGGCGCAGGCAGTCGTCAGGCACGATCGGAGCCTAGGGCCTGCCGGACCGTGCCCTGTCGGCCGCACCGGTTAGCCTCGACGTCGTGGCGACCGCGCTGGTGATCGAGAACGACCCGACCGACGACCTCCGCCGCCTGGGGGAGTGGCTCACCGAAGGGGGCCTTGAGCTGCGCGTGCTGCGTCCGCACGCCGGCGATCCACTCCCCGCCGACCTGGAGGGGTACGCCGCGCTCGTGGTGCTCGGCGGCGACCAGCAGGCTTACCCGCGGGCCGACGGCGGCCCCGGCGCGCCCTGGTTCCCGGCGCTGGAGGGGCTGTTGCGCAAGGCGGTCCGGCGGCGGGTGCCCACGCTGGCGATCTGCCTCGGCGCGCAACTGCTCGCCACCGCGCACGCCGGCCGGGTCGAGCGCAGCCCGTCCGGGCCGGAGATCGGCCCGGCGCTCGTGGGCCGGCGCGACGCCGCCGAGGACGATCCGCTGTTCCGGTACGTGCCGTTGATGCCCGACGTGCTCCAGTGGCACGCCGACGAGATCACCGAGCTGCCGCACGGCGCGACGCTGCTGGCCGCGTCCACCCGCTACCCGCACCAGGCGTTCCGCCTCGGCGACCGGGCCTGGGGCCTGCAGTTCCACATCGAGTGCGACACCGCGATGATCGCCGAGTGGTCCCGCGACTCGGCCGTGCTGGCCGAGCTGGACTACGACCCGGAGCTGGTGGTGGCCGCCTGCGACCGGGTGATGGCCGACGTCGAGGAGGCGTGGCAGCCGTTCGCGATCCGGTTCGCCGCGCTCGCGCTCGGCGAACTCGGCGACGACAACCCGCGCCGCAGCCTGCCGCTGCTCGGGGCCTGACGGTGACCCGGCCGGCCCGCGGGCGCCTGGCCCGCTACGGATTCGCCGAGGGTGACGGCGCCACCCGCGCCGCCGACCTGCTCGGCCCGGACGGGCTCGCCCTGTGGCGGCCCGACACCCAGGAGCCCGCCGACGAACGCGCCGCCGAGCTGCTCGGCGCGCTGTCCCGGGCCGCCGACCCGGACATGGCTCTGCGTCAGCTGCACCGGCTGGTCGAGTCCGAGCGGCGCTCCGGCGACGAGGTGGCCGTACGCGACGCCCTGGCCGCCGACCCCGGGCTGCGCCGCCGGTTGATCGCGGTGCTCGGCGCGTCCTCCGCGCTCGGCGACCACCTGGTCGCCAACCCCGGGCAGTGGGCGGTGCTGGCGACCGAGCCGGACGGGCTCGCCCCCACCGCGGACGGGCGGCTCGACCTGAGCGTCGCCGCCCGGCTCACGACGATGACCGGCGCGGTCCCGCTGCTGCGGCAGGCGTACCGGCTCGCGCTGCTGCGGATCGCGGCGGCCGACCTGACCGGGGGGCGCGGCCTGGAGCAGACCATGGCGGCGCTGTCCGGGCTGGCCGACGCCACGCTGGCCGCCGCCTACGACATCGCCGCCGACGAGCTGCCCGACGGGACGCCGCGTCCCCGGCTCGCGGTGGTGGCGATGGGCAAGTGCGGTGGCGACGAGCTGAACTACGTCTCCGACGTCGACGTCATCTTCGTCTCCGCGACCGACGACGACCTGCCCGCCGCGACGCAGGTCGCCACCCGGCTGATCCAGATCTGCGGGCTGGTGGCCTGGCCGGTCGACGCGGCGCTGCGACCCGAGGGTAACCGGGGGCCGCTGGTCCGCACGCTCGCCAGCCACCTCGCCTACTACAAGCGCTGGGCCCGCACCTGGGAGTTCCAGGCGCTGCTCAAGGCCCGCCCGGCGGCCGGCGACCTGGAGCTGGCCAAGGAGTGGATCGACGCGCTGGCCCCGCTCGTGTGGACCGCCGCCGAACGCCCCGAGGCGGTCGAGGACGTCCGGTCCATGCGCCGCAAGATCCTCGACAACGTGCCGCCGAAGGAGCTGGAACGCGAGATCAAGCGCGGTCCGGGCGGGCTGCGCGACATCGAGTTCGCCGTCCAGTTGCTCCAGCTCGTGCACGGTCGGGGTGACGAGGCGCTGCGGGTGCCCGGCACCGTACCGGCGCTGCGCGCGCTCGTCGCGGGCGGGTACGTGGGCCGCGCCGACGGGGAGGCGCTGCTGCGCGGCTACCGCTTCCTGCGCGCCGTCGAGCACCGGCTCCAGCTCCAGGCCCTGCGCCGCACCCACACCGTGCCGACCGAACCGGCCGCGCTGCGCTGGCTCGCCGCCGCGCTCGGCTACGCGGCCACGCCGGGCCGCAGCGCCGTCGAGGAGTTCCGCGCCGAGTGGGTCACCCACGCCACCGAGGTACGCCGGCTGCACGCCAAGCTGCTCTACCGGCCGCTGCTGGAATCCGTGGCCCGCGTACCGGCCGAGGGGCTGCGCCTCACGCCCGAAGCGGCCCGGCACCGGCTGGAGGTGCTCGGCTTCGCCGACCCGGCCGGCGCGCTGCGGCACCTCCAGGCGCTCACCGGCGGGGTCAGCCGCACCGCCGCCATCCAGCGCACGCTGCTGCCGGTGCTGCTCGACGAGTTCGCCGACGCCCCCGAGCCGGACCGCGGTCTGCTCAACTACCGGCAGGTCTCCGACAAGCTCGGCAGCACCCCCTGGTACCTGCGCCTGCTGCGTGACTCCGGCCCGGTGGCGCGCCGGCTGGCCCGGGTGCTGTCCTCGTCCCGGTACGCGGCCGACATGCTGGCCCGCGAACCGGAGGCGCTGCGGCTGCTCGCCGAGGACAGCGAGCTGACTCCGCGTCCACGGGAGACGCTCGTCGAGGGCTTCGCCGCCGCTGCCGCCCGCCACGACGACCCGGTCGAGGCGATCCGGGCGGTCCGCGCGCTGCGCCGCCGGGAACTGGTCCGGATCGCCGCCGCCGACGTGCTCAGCCGCGCCGGTTCGCTCGCCCCGCTCACCCCCCGCCCGGTCGGCGGCGGGGAACGCCGGCCCACTGTGGTGGACGTGACGGCGGTCGGCACCGCGCTGTCGCACGTCGCCGACGCCACGCTGGCCGCCGCGCTGCGCGCCGCCCGTTCCGTCCACCCCGGACCGCCCGGCCTGCGCTTCGCGGTGATCGGCATGGGCCGGCTCGGCGGGTACGAGTCGAACTACCTCTCCGACGCCGACGTGCTGTTCGTCTACGATCCGCCGCCCGGGGTGGAGGAGAGCGCGGCGAGCGTCGCCGCACACGCGATCGCCGAGGAGCTGCGCCGGCTGCTGTCCGCACCCGCCCCCGATCCGCCGCTCGGCGTGGACGCCGACCTGCGCCCCGAGGGCCGGCAGGGCCCGCTGGTGCGCAGCCTCGCCGCGTACGCCCAGTACTACGCGCGCTGGTCCCGGGTGTGGGAGGCGCAGGCGCTGCTGCGGGCCCGGTTCGTCTGCGGCGACACGGACCTGGGCGCCGAGTTCGAGGCCATGATCGAGCCGGTGCGCTACCCGGCCGAGGGGTTGAGCCGCGAGCAGGTGGTGGAGATCCGCCGGATCAAGGCGCGGGTGGAGACCGAGCGGCTGCCCCGCGGCGCCGACCCGGCCACCCACACCAAGCTGGGCCGGGGCGGTCTCGCCGACGTCGAGTGGGCGGTGCAGTTGCTCCAGCTCCGGTACGCCGGGCAGGTGCCCGCCCTGCGCGGCACCCGTACGCTCGACGCGCTCGCCGCCGCCCGCGACGCCGGCCTGCTCGACCCCTCCGACGCCGCCGAGCTGGCCGCCGGCTGGACGCTCGCCGCCGAGGTGCGTGACGCGCTGATGCTGGTACGCGGCCGAGCCGGGGACCAGTTGCCCCGGCACGGGGTGGAGCTGGCCGGCGTGGTGCGGCTGCTGGGGCGCGAGGACCAGGGCGAGTTCCTCGACGAGTACCTGCGCACCGGCCGCCACTCCCGCACAGTCGTCCAGCGAATCCTGGAGTCCCCCCTCTAACCC
>NZ_RCVK01000235.1:0-4943 GCF_003667485.1 Micromonospora sp. BL1 | reverse complement strand
CCGGCGCGGCTGCGGCGGCCGGCCCGGCTTCGCCGGCCGGCGAAGCAGCGCCGGGGCAAGGCCGGGCCGCCTGCCGCGCCGCCGGGCTGGCAGCAGCCGCCCAAGCGGACCCGCCGCAGGCGCCGCTGGCCCTGGGTGCTGCTGCTCTCCGTGGCCTGCTGCTGCGGCCTCCCGCTCTGGTGGTTCCAGCCGATCTCCAGCCAGTACCCGGCCAGCGCCACCCTCCCGGACCAGATCGACTCGATGCGGCTGCGCCAGGACGACAGCAGCAGGGCCGCCGCCGAGGAGCTGAAATCCCGGGTACGGGAGACCAACCTGCTCGCCGAGGACACGTTCGCCGGCATCTACAGCACGAGTGACGGCAAGCGGGTGACGTTGTTCGGCAGCACCGGCCTGCGGTTCAGCCCGGAGTCGGACGCCAAGTCGGAGATCGAGCGCCTCGCCGGGGACTACGCCCTGCAGGAGTCGGTGGTGGTGGACACGGGCGTACGGGGTCGCCACGAGCGATGCGCCGTCGGCCGGGCGGACGGCGACTCGGTGGTGGTCTGCGTGTCGGCCGACCACGGCAGCCTCACCACCGGCGTGTTCACCCGGCTGTCGGTGGACGACAGCGGGCGGCTGCTGAACGACCTGCGTCAGCGCGTGGTGGTGCCGAAGTCCTGACCGCTCAGGCGGTCGGCTCGCCGCCGGTCTGGTCGCCGGTGGCCGCCTGGTCGGCGCGCTTCGGGGCGTAGCGCGGGACGTACTCCTGGCCGCTGAGCTTCTGGATCTCGGCCATCATCTCGTCGGTCATGGCGCGCAGCGAGGTGCGGTCGTCGGGACGGCCGGTGAAGTCCAGCGGCTTGCCGAACTTGATGGTGATCTTGGCGCGGCCCGGTCGCGGGATCCGCGTGCCGATCGGCTGGGCCTTGTCGGTGCCGGTCACGCCGACCGGGATGATCGGCACGCCGGCGGCGATCGCCAGCCGGACGGTGCCGGTACGCCCGCGGTAGAGCCGCCCGTCCGGGGAGCGGGTGCCCTCCGGGTAGACGGCGACCAGGTCACCGGCCTTGAGCACCGGGATCGCCGCGTCGAACGCGGTGAGCGCGGCCCGCCCACCGGCCCGCTCGACCGGGATCGCGCCCAGGCCGGTGAGCACGAACTTGGAGAAGCCGCCCTTGAGCCCGGTGCCCTTGAAGTACTCCGACTTGGCCCAGAACGCCAGGTGCCGCGGCACCACGGTGCCGAGGAGCAGTTCGTCGGCGACGGAGAGGTGGTTGCTGGCGAAGATCGCGCCGCCGGTCCCCGGGATGTGCTCCAAACCCTCCACGTGCGGACGGAAGGCCAACCGGAGCGTGGGCGCCACGGTGAGCTTGCCGATGGTGTAGAGCAGGGGCACGGGTCCTCCGGCGGTCGTACGTGAAACAGGCGCTGTCACGGTAGCCGACGCGGCCGTCCGCCACCGAGCGGGTGGCTCGCAGTCCACTCGCTGGGGCCGGGCCCTCCTCCACCCGAGGGGGTGCAGGAGGGCCCGGTCCGCTCACACCTTGCGGACCGTCACGGTCACGCGCTCGCCCTCGCCGGCCTCGCCGGTGAAGCCGTCGAGCCCTTCGGCGAAGTCGATGCTGTCGGCCAGCACCTCCCGGGCCACGAACCCGGTGTACGCGGCGACCGCCGCGCGTACCTCCTCGGAGGCGGAGACGGCCACCGTGATCCGGTCGGAGACGTCGAGGTCGGCGTCGCGGCGGGCCTGCTGCACGACCCGGACCACGTCCCGGGCCAGCCCTTCGGCGGCGAGTTCCGGCGTGACCTCGGTGTCCAGCACGACCACTCCCTCACCGCCGGGCAGCGGCGCGGAGTGCTCGGCGTCGGCGGCGACCAGGCGCAGCTCGTACTCGCCCTCGGCGAGCGTGACCCCGGCGGCGACCGGGGCGCCGTCGCGCAGCTCCCACTCCCCCGCCTTGACCGCCTTGATCACCTGCTGGACGGCCTTGCCGACGCGCGGGCCGAGCGCCCGCGGCACCACGGTGAGGACCTGCTGGCAGTACGCGGACACCTCGCCGGTGAGCACGACCTCCTTGACGTTCACCTCGTCGGCGACCAGGTCGGCGAAGGGCCGCAGCTGGTCGGCGACGGGCGAGGCCACTGTCAGCTTCGCCAGCGGCAGCCGTACCCGCAGGCCCTTGGCCTTGCGCAGCGACAGCGCCGCCGACGCGACCGCCCGGACGTTGTCCATCGCGGAGACCAGTTCGTGGTCGGCCGGGAACTCCTCCGCGGACGGCCAGTCGGTCAGGTGCACCGACCGCTCGCCGGTCAGCCCGCGCCAGATCTCCTCGGCGGTCAGCGGCGCCAGCGGCGCCACCACCCGGCACAGCGTCTCCAGCACGGTCCACAGCGTGTCGAACGCGTCCGCGTCGCCGGCCCAGAAGCGGTCCCGGGACCGGCGCACGTACCAGTTGGTCAGCGCGTCCAGGTAGGACCGCACCGTCGCGCACGCACCGGAGATGTCGTACGCGTCCATCTGCGCGCCGACGGTCGCCACCAGCTCGTTCGTCTTCGCCAGCACGTACCGGTCGAGCACGTTCGCCGAGTCCGTACGGCGACGCGCGGTGTGGCCGTCGGCGTTGGCGTACAGCGAGAAGAAGTACCAGACGTTCCACAGCGGCAGCAGCACCTGGCGCACCGCGTCCCGGATGCCCGACTCGGTGACCGCCATGTCGCCGCCGCGCAGCACCGGCGAGGACATCAGCATCCACCGCATCGCGTCCGACCCGTAGGAGTCGAACACGTGGTAGACGTCCGGGTAGTTGCGCAGGCTCTTGGACATCTTGCGCCCGTCCGAGCCGAGCAGGATGCCGTGGCTCAGGCAGTTGCGGAACGCCGGCCGGTCGAACAGCGCGGTGGCCAGCACGTGCATGGTGTAGAACCAGCCGCGGGTCTGCCCGATGTACTCGACGATGAAGTCACCCGGGTAGTGGTGCTCGAACCACTCACGGTTCTCGAACGGGTAGTGCACCTGGGCGAACGGCATCGAGCCGGACTCGAACCAGCAGTCCAGCACCTCCGGCACCCGGCGCATCATCGACTTGCCCGTCGGGTCGTCCGGGTTGGGGCGGACCAGGTCGTCCACCGCCGGCCGGTGCAGGTCGGTCAGGCGTACGCCGAAGTCCCGCTCGATGTCGGCCAGCGAGCCGTAGACGTCCACCCGCGGGTAGTTCGGGTCGTCGGAGCGCCACACCGGGATCGGCGAGCCCCAGAACCGGTTCCGGCTGATCGACCAGTCCCGGGCGTTCGCCAGCCACTTGCCGAACGAGCCGTCCTTGATGTGCCCGGGCGTCCAGTTGATCTGCTGGTTCAGCTCGACCATGCGGTCCTTGAACTTCGTCACCGCGACGAACCACGACGACACCGCCTTGTAGACCAGCGGGGTGTCGCAGCGCCAGCAGTGCGGGTACGAGTGGGTGTAGGTGTCCTGCCGCAGCACCACCCCCCGCTCCTTCAGCTCCCGGATCACCGGCTTGTTCACGTCGAAGACCTGCTCGCCCTGGTACGGCGGCACCAGCGCGGTGAACCGGGTGTGGTCGTCCACGGTCACGACGGTGGGGATGCCGGCGGCGTTGCAGGTGTTCTGGTCGTCCTCACCGAAGGCGGGGGCCAGGTGGACGATCCCGGTGCCGTCCTCGGTGGTGACGAAGTCCGCGCCGAGCACCTGGTAGGCGTTCGGGCCGGCCGGCTCGACCAGGAAGTCGTACAGCGGCGTGTAGCGGCGTCCGACCAGGTCGCGGCCGTACACGGTGCCGACCTGCTCGTACCCCTCCAGTTCCTTGGCGTACGCGCCGAGGCGCGCGGCACCGACGACGTAGCGCTCGCCGTCGCGCTCCAGCAGCGCGTACTCGATGTCGGGGCCGACGGCGAGCGCCAGGTTCGACGGCAGCGTCCACGGCGTGGTGGTCCAGACGCCCACCTTGACCGGCCCGCGCAGCGGCTCCGGCGCGTTCTCGTCGGCGGTCAGCTCGAACCAGACGGTGAGTGTCGGGTCGTGCCGGTCCCGGTAGACGTCGTCCATCCGGGTCTCGGTGTTCGACAGCGGCGTCTCGCACCGCCAGCAGTACGCGAGCACCCGGAAGCCCTCGTAGACCAGGCCCTTGTCGTGCAGGGTCTTGAAGGCCCACATGACGCTTTCCATGTAGTCCAGGTCGAGCGTCTTGTAGTCGTTGGCGAAGTCGACCCAGCGGGCCTGCCGGGTGACGTACCGCTCCCAGTCGTGGGTGAACTCCAGCACCGACGTGCGGCAGGCGTCGTTGAACCGGGCCACGCCGAGGTCGAGGATCTCCGCCTTGGTGGTGATGCCGAGCTGCTTCTCGGCCACCACCTCGGCGGGCAGGCCGTGGCAGTCCCAGCCGAACCGGCGCTCGACGTGCTTGCCGCGCATGGTCTGGTAGCGCGGCACCACGTCCTTGACGTAGCCGGTGAACAGGTGGCCGTAGTGCGGCAGCCCGTTGGCGAACGGCGGGCCGTCGTAGAAGACGTACTCGTTCTCGCCGTTCCGGCCGGCGTCGCGGGCCTCGACCGACGCCTCGAACGTCTTGTCGGCCGTCCAGTGCTCCAGCACCCGGCGCTCGACCGCGGGCAGGTCCGGGCTCGCCGGGACACCGGCGCCGGTCGGGTCGTGCAACGGATAGGCCATCGCCTGTCGCTCTCCCTCAGCAGCTCACTCGTCTGTGGTCTGCGAGGACGAGCCGAATCCGGTACGCCGTGACGGCGTACCGGGTGTGGCCCGCGGTACCACCCCGCTTGGCGGCCGAGGTGCGACCGCCCGCTCGTTGGCCGGCTGTGACGGGCCGTCCCGTCCGGTTCTACTGAGCCGGTGACCCGGCTGTTCTTCCGGAGGCTCACCGGTGATGGCCGGGTCGTCGCCTGTGCGTTCAAGCGTACTCGACCCCCCACCCACCGCGCCGCCGAGT
>NZ_RCVK01000086.1:0-4958 GCF_003667485.1 Micromonospora sp. BL1 | reverse complement strand
GGCCGCCCCCGGCCTGGCCGGGGGCGGCCCGGCCGGGGGCGGCCCGGCCGGGCGCGGGCACACGGCGCCTCACCTCACCCGCACTCCCCGATCAGACCACCTGGTCACGATGCGTAGTTTCGGCCCCGAGCAGCAGACACCCCTCCGCCGACTTTGCTCTGCAGCCAGATCCGCATCGGCAACCTTCCGTGAGCGGTGCGCATGAGGCTGCAGAGCAAAGTCCGCGAGAGGCAGTCAGCCCGGCCCGCGCAAGTGCTGGCTTATGTCCGGTTCGGTGCCTTTGGGTGCCAGCATTCGGCGACAGGGCAGGCGGAAGCCATCACGCTGAGCAATCTTCACGCTGCGTGTTCACCATCGAGCAACGTCAGCCCTCGCGCTGTGCAGGAGCGGTGCCGCAAGGCGCGACGCCGCCCCGCCGCCCGATGGCGTCCTCCTCCGGTTGCGGCAATGCTCGTCGGGTGACGGATCTCGACAACCAGGCGGGGTACTGGAACTCCACGGGTGCCACCAAGACTTTCGGCCACCCGGTCGCACTTCCGTGGCTGGACGGCATCGACCGGCGGGCACGGGTTCTCGACTACGGGTGCGGTTACGGTCGGCTGGCCGGGCTGCTCGTGCGGCAGGGCTTCGAGAATGTCGAGGGGGTGGATGTCGCGCCCCGTCTCGTCAGCCGCGCGAAGAACGAGCAACCCGGCGCGCGATTCACGGTTCTCACCAACCCTCCGCAGCTCGGCCAGCAGGAGGACACCGTCGACCTGGTGCTGCTGTTCGCGGTGTTGACGTGCATACCCGGCGACGCCGGGCAGCGGGAACTGGTGACGGAGCTGCGTCGGGTGCTACGGCCGGGTGGGCTGCTCTATGTCAGTGACCTGTGCCTGCAAGAGGATCACCGCAACCGTTCCCGGTACCAACAGTTCGCAGCGAAGTACGGCACCTACGGGATCTTCGAGACCGGCGACGGGGTGGTGTGCCGACACCACACCACCGACTGGCTGGACCAACTCTTCGGCGATTTCGACCTCGTCGCCGGCCGCGAGGTCGCAGTGGAGACGATGAACGGCCGCCCGGCCCTGGCCACCCAACGGTTGATGGTCAAGCCGCATGCCGAAACACCGCGGACCGGGCGCACGGCCCCCGGCACCGCCTGACGTCCCGACGGGTGGATCACCCTCCCGGCCCCGGAGCGGGAAGGGATAGCGTGCCGGGCATGACGCGTTGGGGAATCCTGGCCACCGGAAACATCGCCGCCCGCTTCGCCGAGGATCTGCGGCTGGTGCCGGACGCCGAACTGGTCGCGGTCGGCTCGCGTACCCGGGAGAGCGCCGAACTGTTCGCGCGCCGGCACGACGTGCCGCGGGCGTACGCCTCGTGGGCGGAACTGGCCGCGGACCCGGACCTGGACGCGATCTACGTGGCCACCCCGCACGCCGCGCACCACGAGGCGGCGCTCGCCTGCCTGGCCGGCGGCAAGGCCGTGCTGGTGGAGAAGCCGTGCACGCTGGATCTGCCGACCACCACCGAGCTGGTGGAGACGGCCCGCGCCCGGGGCCTGTTCCTCATGGAGGCCATGTGGATGCGGACCAACCCGCTGATCCTGCGCGTGCTGGAGCTGATCCGGGACGGCGCGATCGGTGAGGTGACGCACGTACGGGCGGACTTCGGCGTGGCCGGCCCGTTCCCGCCGGAGCACCGGATGCGCGCTCGCACGCTCGGCGGCGGCGCGCTGCTGGACCTCGGCGTCTACCCGCTGAGCCTGGCCCACCTGGTGCTCGGCGCGCCGCAGCACGTGCAGGCGTGGGCGAAGCTGACCCCGGAGGCGGTGGACGAGAACACCGGCATGGTGCTCGGATGGGACTCCGGCGCGGTGGCGACGCTCAGCTGCGGCATGGTCGGCGCGACAGCGATCACCGCGTCGATCACCGGTACGACGGGTCGGATCGACCTGCCCGAGCTGTTCTTCCGGCCCGCGCACGTGGTGCTGCACCGGGCCGGCGCCGAGCCGGAGACGATCCCGGCGGACCTGACCGGCGGCGGCTACCAGTACGAGGCGATCGAGGTGCAGCGCTGCCTGGCGGCCGGGCTGACCGAGAGCCCGCTGGTGCCGCACGCCGCCACGCTCGAGGTGATGGGCCTGATCGACGACATCAAGGCCCGGATCGGCGTCTCCTACGCGTGAGGGGTCCCCCGCCACGGCGGGGAACCCCTCGACGTCAGCGCGCGGAGATCAGAACAGGGGCCGGACCAGCAGGTACGCGAGGCAGGCGATCGCGGCGGCGGCCGGGAACGTGATGATCCAGGCGATCACGATGTTGCCTGCCACGTTCCAGCGCACCGCGGAGAGCCGTTTCGTCGCGCCCACACCCATGATCGCCGAGGTGATCGTGTGCGTGGTGGAGATCGGTGCCTTCAGCACCAGCGCGTTGAAGTAGAGCACCGCGCTGGCCACGGTCTCGGCCGCGAAGCCCTCCGCCGGGCCGAGGTCGATGATCTTCCGGCCGAGCGTCCGGATGATCCGCCAGCCGCCCGCGTACGTGCCGGCCGCCAGCATCGCGGCGGAGGTCCAGAAGACCCAGCCCGGGATGTGCGTCTTGCTCTCCTGGAAGCCGCCGGTGTAGAGCGCGAGCACGATGATGCCCATGGTCTTGGCGGCGTCCTGCATGCCGTGGCCGACCGACATGGCGGCGGCGGACGCGGTCTGCGCCCACCGGAAGCCGCGGCTGAGCTTGCCGGGCTGGCCCTTCCGGAACAGCCACATGATCGCCAGCATCACCAGGAAGCCGAGGATCAGGCCGACCACCGGCGAGAGCACCATCGGGACGAGGACCTTCTCGATGATGGTGCCCCACTGGACGATGCCGTCGGCGGCGAACAGGGTCGCGCCGACCAGGCCGCCGAAGAGGGCGTGCGAGGACGAGGACGGCAGGCCGAAGTACCAGGTGATCAGGTTCCAGATGATCGCGCCGAGTACACCGGCGAAGACCACGCCGAGGCTCTCCACCCCGGTCGGCAACGTCACCAGCCCGTCGCCGACCGTCTTGGCGACGCCGGCGCCGAAGTGCGCGCCGACGAAGTTGCCGACTGCGGCCAGCGCCAGGGCGATCCGGGGGGTCAGCGCCCGGGTCGAGATGCTGGTGGCGATCGCGTTTGCCGCGTCATGGAAGCCGTTCGTGTAGTCGAACGCCATGGCGACCGCGATCACCGCCAGCACGGCGATGAGTTCGGGACTCACTGGCTCAGGACTCCTTGACCGCGATGGTCTCGACGGTGTTGGCAACGTGCTCGAAGGCGTCGCAGGCGGCCTCCAACTCGTCGGCCACCTCCTTCATCTTCAGCACCGTGAGCGCGTCGTACTCACCGGAGAAGAGGCGTACCAGCAGCATCCGGTACGCCTGGTCGCCGTCGTTCTCGAGCCGGTTGCACTCGATCCAGTAGTCCTCGAGATCCTTCATCGACTTCAGCCGGGGCATCGCCTCGGCGGTGAGCTTGGCCTGCAGGTCGAGCACGTTCACCAGCTCGTGCAGCTCGCGCGGCAGCGACGGGAGCTTGGTCAGGCCGTACAGGTAGAGCAGGTTGCCGACCGCCTCCAGGTGGTCCATCACGTCGTCGAGCAGCGAGCCCAGCCGGTAGATGTCCTCCCGGTCGAACGGCGTGATGAACGTGGAGTTGATCTTCTTGTACAGCTCGTGCGTGATCTGGTCGCTGTCGTGCTCGATGTCGGTCAGCCGCTCGCTGATCGACTGCACGTCGGCGCCGGGCAGACCCAGCTCGTTGAGCAGGTCGGTCCCCTTCACCAGGTTCTGCGCAGCCCTGGTGAAGAGCTCGTAGAAGGCGCCCTCGGTGGGACGGAAGGAAAACTTCACAGCACGGACCTCGTCGTGTCGGTGGAAGGGTGGCCGTCGCCCCCCGGGCGTCTGCTCTGCGCATGCTAGGGACCGCGCCGAACCTACTTTCGATCGGCCCACCCCTGGTCAGGCCCGATTCACCGCTCGTTCACCTTCCGTTCACCTGATCACTCACGGCGCTGGCTCCGTAACCGGTCACGCTCCCGTTCGACGTCGAAATCGGCAGGCGGATACCCCAGATCCAACCCGTCGAACGTCTCCCGCAGCAGGTGGGCGACCGCCCAGTCCCGGTACCACTTGCGGTCCGCCGGCACCACGAACCAGGGCGCGGCGTCCGTGCCACAACGCTCGAAGGCCTCGGCGTACGCGGCCTGATAGTCGTCCCAACGTGCCCGGGTGTCCAGATCGCTCGGGTTGTACTTCCAGAACTTCGCCGGGTCGGTGAGCCGCTCCATCAGCCGCTCGCCCTGCTCGTCGTACGAGATGTGCAGCATGACCTTCACCACTGTGACCGCCTGCTCGGCCAGTTCCCGCTCGAAGTCGTTGATGATCGCGTACCGGGACCGCCAGGTCGCCTCGTCGACCAGCCCTTCGACGCGGGCGATGAGCACGTCCTCGTAGTGCGAGCGGTTGAACACGCCCACGTACCCGGGTGGCGGCAGCGCCCGGCGTACCCGCCACAGGAAGTCGTGCCGCAACTCCTCCTCGGTGGGCGGCCCGAACGAGCGGATGTGCAGCCCGAGCGGGTTCATCGCGCCGGCCACCCGCTTGACCGTGCCGTCCTTGCCGCCGCAGTCCATCGCCTGGAGCACCAGCAGCACCCGGCGCGGCCGGTCACCGCCGAGCCCGGCGTCCGCCTGCGCCGGCGCGCTGGTGGCGCTGCCCGGTCCGGCGGCGCCCTGCGCCGAGGCGTACAGCATCTCCTGCTGTCGCCCCAGCTCCGCGCCGACCAGCTCGACCTGGGCCCGCGCCCACTCCTTACGCGCCGGCCCGCGCCCGGCCGCCGCCGGCAGCCCTGGCGTCGACCGGGGGTCGATCGCCTCCAGATCCACCGCCCCGGGCCCCACCCGAAGCAGTTCCCGCATACGCCCGCCCTCGGGCCCCACCACCTCACTC
>NZ_RCVK01000388.1:0-49804 GCF_003667485.1 Micromonospora sp. BL1 | reverse complement strand
CAGAAGCGCGGGTCAGGTCAGGGGGTGGGGAGGGAGCGGTACCAGGTCTTCTCGGTGCCGGCCAGGCTGAACGTCTGCCTCTGGTCGGTGTGCTCGACCACCACCAGGCCGGGACGGTCGACCAGACGCGTCGTGCCGGGCGGGGCGGAGAACGAGGCGTCCCGGGTACGCCAGGACAGCACCGCCAGCGGCCGGCCCGGCATCGGCAGGTGGTACGCCTGAAGCGTGGTGGACCGGTCGGCGGGGGACACCACCGGAGTTCCGCCGTCGGCCGGACGGTAGACCACCGCCGTCATCGTCCCGGCCGGCGTCTCCCAGCTGAGCTGCTCCAACTCGCCCGGCTCGCCCTCGCCGAGAGCCACCGAACCGAGCGACCGCGTCGCGATCTTCGCCATCGGCCAGGACTCCGGCGCGGAACGGGGCGCCTCGCGGTCGCCGATGCGGCGCGGCACGCTGCCGAACGGACCCCGTTCACCGGCCAGCACGCAGGTGTCCAGTCCGGTCAGCGCGCGCTTCCCGGCGCCCGTCTCGTCGCGTACCAGGGGATAGCGGGGCGCTTCGGTGGCCGTACCCAGGTCGAGGACGCGGTCCGCGGCCCGGCCGCGCGGCAGCGACGGCGTGGACCGCAGCGTCGCGGTCAGTTCGACGGCCCGGCAGGCCGGTACGGCGACCGGGTCGGTGACGCCGTCGGTGCTGCCGAGCACCTTGCCGTCGGGTCCGGTCAGGCGCTCGACGCGGGCCGAGGTGAGGTAGCGGCGGCCGGCCGGCTCCCGCACCGGCAGCACGTCGGAGTAGACCAGGTAACCGGGGTCGGTGTACTCGGTGGCGTGGACGACCCGCCAGCGCTGCCCGTCCCGGTCGAGTTGCAGCAGCCAGGACGCGGCCTCGCCGGGCACGTCGGCGGCGACGAGTGCGAGCGCCGACCCGGCGACCTGACCGGAGAAGAGGATGCCGGATGTGGGCACGTGCACCCGGTCGTCCACCGGGGAGCGCCAGTCGCGTACCGCTGTGGTGATCGCGGCGGTGGCCTCGGCGTCGCGGGCCAGGCTGCCGCGCGGCGGCCACACCGCGAGCGTGCCGTCCAGACTGTCGTAGCCGACCCGCAGGTCCGCCGGCTGCCGTTCGGCGACCGGTCCGCATCCGACCGTGACCAGCAGCAGAGCTGCCAGCGCGGTGCCCGTCGTAGCGCCTCGGCGGGCTGAAAGCACCCTGATCCCCTCGCCGGTCGTCGGTCGGAAGCCCACATGGTACGAGACGGCCGGTCACCCGGCCGCGCCCGGCTCACCCTTTCGGCCGATCGCCCACTGCGGAACGTGACGGGCGATTCGGGTACCAATATCCGGCTCCGGTAGACTCCGCCGACTGTGACGCCTGCCGAGACCCGCGGCGCCTCGACGCCGGACGCCGCCGCCCCGACGGGCCACCGCGCCGTCACCCTGGACCCACCACCGCTCACCGTCGCCGACGCGCCGGAGCGGGCGGCCACGACCACGCCCGCGGCGCCGGCCGAGCCGGAGGCGCCGGCCACGCCGGGCGCGCGGCGCGCGCGCCGGTGGCGGTGGACCCGCCGCCGGATCGACCTCACGGTGTACAGCGGATTCCTGCTCGCCGCGATCTGGGTCACCAGCGGCATCTGGGTCGACCCGGCCGGGCGGGTGGCCGCGCTCTACAGCAGTGACCCGGCGCAGGTGCAGTTCTTCCTGGCCCACTCGGTGCGGGTGGTGCTGCACGGCGAGTTCCCGTTCTTCACCGAGCAGTTCAACTACCCCGACGGCGTCAACCTGATGGCGAACACCGCCATCCTGGCGCTGGGCATCCCGATGGTGCCGGTGACCCTCCTGTTCGGACCGGCGGTCTCCTTCGTCACGCTGGTCACGCTCGGCCTCGCCGGCACCGCCGCCGCCTGGTACCGGGTGCTGTCCCGGCACCTGATCCGGCACCGCCCGGCCGCCGCCGTGGCGGCCTGGTTCTGCGGGTTCTCACCGGCCATGCTGTCGCACGCCAACTGGCACCCGAACATCATCAGCCAGTTCCTGCTGCCGTTCATCGTGTGGCGGGTGCTGGTGCTGACCCGGTCGGCCCGGCCGGTCCGCGACGGCGTGCTGCTGGCGCTGCTGGTCACCGCGCAGGCGTTCATCAACGAGGAGATCCTCCTCTTCACCGCGCTGGCGCTGGGCGTGTTCCTGATCGCCGTGGTGGTGCAGCAGCGCGAGCGGTGGGCGACCGCGTGGCGGCCGCTCGGCGCCGGGCTCGCGGTGTGCGCGGTGCTGGCCGGGGCGCTGCTGGCGTACCCGCTGTGGGTGCAGTTCGCCGGGCCGATGGCGTACCACGGGCTCAGCGACGCGGTGCGCGACTACGGCAACGACATCGCCGCCTTCTTCGCGCCCGGCTCGCCCACGTTCGGCGGCAACGAACGCGCCAACGTCAACCTCGCTCCGAACTACTCGGAGGAGAACGCGTTCTTCGGCTGGAGCCTGTCGCTGCTGGTCGTGGGCATCGTGGTGTGGCTGCGGCGGGACGTGATCGTCCGCGCGCTCGCCGCCACCGGGCTGTTCTTCGCCGTGCTCTCCCTCGGCGAGCGGATCTCCTGGTGGGACCGGGAGATCGCCACCGGCCCGTGGGAGCTGCTGGTACGGCTGCCGCTGCTCGACGCCGTGGTGCCGACCCGCTTCGGCCTGATCACCGGCGTGACGGTGGCGATCCTGCTCGCGTACGCGGTGCGCCGCGCCTGGGCGCTGCGCGGCGTGGACCGGCGTACCGCCCGCAGGCTCACCGCCGCGGGCCTGGTCCTCGCGCTGCTGCCGATCGCGCCGATGCCGTTGCAGGTGACCACGCGGGAGCCGGTGCCGGAGTTCATCACCGCCGACCGGTGGCGCAAGTACGTCGGGCCGGACCAGACGCTCGTGTCCGTGCCGGTGCCCGCGATGGGCAACACCGACCCGATGCGCTGGGCGGCCAGCACCAACCTCGACTTCAAGATTCCCGGCGGCTACTTCCTCGCGCCGCGCAACGGCGTCACCGGCGACCCCGGACGCTTCGGCGGCCGGCCCAGCGGCATCGGCGAGATGCTGCGGGAGGTATCGTCCACCGGCCGTACGCCGAAGCTGGACGATCGGCAGCGCCGTCGCTACCTGGACGAGCTGCGGCACTGGAACGCGGCGGTGGTGGTGCTGCCGCGCGACGAGCAGAACGCCGAGCCGCTGCGCCGAACCGTGGAGCAGTTGGTCGGCCCCGGACGGCAGGAGCTGGACGTGTGGCTGTGGGACGTGCGGAAACTGACCAGCCGGTCCGCCTGACCGAACCGGCGGTCCCCGCCGCCGCGCCCCGCCGCCGCCGGCCCCGCCCGGTCGACGTGCTGGTGGTGGCCGGCTACCTCGGTCTGGCCGTGCTGCTCACCACCGGCCAGTGGCGCCGGCCGGAACGGCTGTTCCACCAGGCCGGCGACCAGATGCTGTTCGAGTGGATGCTGGCCCGGGCCGCCCGCGCGGTCACCGGCGGCGAGAACCCGCTGTGGAGCGGCGCGTTGAACGCCCCGGACGGGGTGAACCTGATGGCGAACACGTCGGTGCTCGGGCTGGGCGTGCCGCTCACCCCGGTCACCGTGGTCTTCGGCTCCCAGGCGGCCTTCCTCGTCGCCGTGACGCTCAGCCTCGCCGGCACCGCCACCGCCTGGTACGCGCTGCTCGCCCGCCGGCTGGTCCGCTCCCGGGCCGCCGCCGCGGTGGGTGGCCTGTTCTGCGGCTTCGCCCCGGGCATGGTGGCGCAGGCCGGGGCGCACCTGCACATGGCCGCCCAGTTCCTGGTGCCGGTGATCCTCGCGCTGGTGTTCCGCCCGGCCACCGACCGGGTTCGCCGCGACGGCGTGCTGCTCGGGCTCGCGGTCGCGTACCAGGTGTTCCTCGGCGAGGAGGTGCTGGTCTTCCTGGCGCTCGCCGCCGGGGTGTTCGCCGGGGCGTACGCGTTCGCCGACCGGGCCGCCGCGCGTCGCCTGGCGCCGGTGGTGGCCCGCCGGCTGGGCGTCGGCGCGCTGGTGGCGGGCGTGCTGCTGGCGTACCCGCTGTGGTTCCAGTTCGCCGGGCCGGGCCACTACCGGGGCATGCCGTTCCACACCGAGGGCTACCGTCTGGACGTGGTCTCGTTCGCCGCCACCGCCCGGCAGACGGTCGCCGGGGACGCCCACCGGGCCGGGCTGCTGTCACCGAACCCGACCGAGCAGAACTCGTTCTTCGGTCCGTTCCTGCCGCTGCTGGCCGTACTCGTGGTGGTGCGGCTGTGGCGGCGGCCGCTGGTGCGCGCGCTCGCCGCGTGCGGCCTGCTGTTCGCGCTGCTGTCACTCGGTTCCCCGGTGGTGGTGAACCGGCACGACACCGGGCTGCCCGGCCCGTACCGCCTGCTCGCCGGGGTGCCGCTGCTGGACCTGGTGGTGCCGGCGCGGTTCGCGCTGGTCTGCGTACCGGTGCTCGGGGTGCTGCTCGCGCTGGCCCTGGACCGGGTCCGGCGCGGCGGCGTGCGCACCTGGGCGCCGTGGGCCGGCGCGGTCGCCGCCGCGCTGCTGCCGCTGGCGCCGACGCCGATCCGCGCGGTGCCGGTCCCGCCGGTCCCGGCCGTGGTGTCCGGCGGCGGCTGGCGGGAGTACGTGCCGGCGGGCCGGACGCTGGTGCCGGTGCCGCCGGTGACCGGCGCGGCGGTCAGCCCCGCCATGTTCTGGTCGGCGCGCACCGCGCTGGCGTTCGACGCGCCGGGCGGCTACTTCATCGGCCCGCGGTCGGCCACCGACCCGGCCGCCCGCTGGGGCGCGCCGGACCGGCCCACGTCGCTGCTGCTGCGCCGGGCCGCCGAGACCGGCCGGGTGCCGCCGGTCGGTGAGACGGAACGCCGGCAGGCGGTCGACGACCTGCGGCACTGGCGGGCGGCGGCCCTGGTGCAGGGCGACTCGTCACCCGGTGACCCGGTCCGCGCCACAGTGGACGCGCTGGTCGGCCCCGGCCGGGACGTGCCCGGCGGATACCTGTGGGACGTCCGGCCGCTCGTCGGCTGACCGGCGGGGTCACACCCGGTCGCGGACGTCCCAGATCCACACGTCGTCCACCCGCTGCGGCGGGCCGAGCAGCTCGGCCATCAGGTCGCGCAGCACCGCCTCGCGCGGGCCGGCCCCGAGCACCACCACCGAGGCCCGCCAGAAGCGCAGGTCGTCCACGGCCTGGCGGCGGTTCTCCTCGGTGATCTCCGGCACCTCGTTGGCGTCCATCGTGGCGTAGATGAGCGTGCTGGTGGGGCGGTTCGGGGCGCCGAAGACGCCCTCGCCGCGCTCGTTCGGGCCGATGAAGTAGCCACCCGGGACCGGGAACTCGTGCCGGGTCAGCGCGCTCCAGCGCAGCGTGTGCAGCCCGTGCACGTTGCTCGGGATCGGCACCGGCACGAGCGTGCGGCCCTCCGGCACGTACGGCCGCCAGCCGCCGGCGGTGATGAAGTGCGGCGGCGGGTCGATCCGCTCGGCCGGCAGCGGACGCGGGATCAGCGGCACCACGGCGGCGGCGATGGCGACCAGCCCGGCCAGGCGCAGCACCCGGCGGCGCGTGTCGCGCGCGGCCGGCTCGCCGTCCGCGTCGTCCCCGCCGTCGTCGGCGCCGGAGCGGGGGGCGGGCACCGGCGGGCGGCCGGCACCGGCGAGCGCGTCCCACGCCAGGGCGAGCAGCACGCCGACGGCGGCCACCACGACCAGGCTCAACCGGGTCGGCATCATCATCTCGACCAGCGGCAGGTCGTCCGGCACGTACGCCCACGGCCCGTCGATGTCGGTCTCCGTGCCGTTGAACCGTACGACCGGGCCGATCGAGGCGATCGTGAACACGACCACCAGCACGGCCAGGATCCGGGCCGGCACCGAGCGGCGGACGAGCAGCACCAGCGCGGCCAGCGCCACCAGCACCAGCGGCCAGCCGAACCAGGTGTTCTGCTCGGTCAGGCCGATGGTCTTCTCCACCGCCTCGTCACCGGCGATCGTGTCCCGGGCGAACGTGACGAACGCGACCAGGTCCTCGCCCCAGTTGTGGAAGACGCCGCCCTGCAAGCCGCGGTAGGACTGCGGGCCGTTGAACTGGAACCAGATCGGGTACGCGGTCAGCAGCAGCGCCAGGCCGCCGCCGAGACCGAGCGCGGCCACGAACGACCCGGCCCGCTCGCGGGCCGCGCGGGGCCGCTGCACCACGAACGCCACCACGACGACCAGGCAGGCCAGCGCGGTCAGCAGCAGCATCTCCTCGTTGATGAAGATCTGGTACGCGACCAGCAACCCGAGCGCCAACCCGTTGCGCCGCCAGCGGCCCGGCTCACCCAGCCGCAGCACCCGGGCCACGATCAGCGGCAGCAGGAAGTTCGACACGAAGTTGGGCTGCCCGTTGGCGTGGTGCACGATGCCCGGCGCGAAACCGAGGAACGCGCCTCCGACGAACGCCGCGCCCCGCGAGCGGACCAGGTGCCGGGACAGCACCCAGTACGACGTGGCGGCGGTCGCGGACAGCGCGGCGCCCAGGTAGAGCGCGTACATCACCTGCGGGCCGAGCAGCAGCGTCAGCGGCGCCAGCGGCAACGTCACCCCGAGCAGCGAGGTGTTCGCCATCATGTTCACCCCGTCCGGCGCGTTCTGCCGGGTGGTGAACAGCGGGTTCTCCAGGTGCTGCACCGAGTACGCGCCGTGCGCGAACAGCCATTCGAACCAGCTGTGGTCGGTGGGCAGGTGTGAGGAGACCCGGTGCTCCACGTCGCCCCAGTAGTTGAGGCAGACGAGAACGCCGAGGAGCACATAGGCTCCGATGGCCAGCACGTCGGCGCGGGCCGGCCGGCGGCGGGCGCGGCGTGGCGGGTCGGCCACGACGGCGTCCGCCTCGACGGACGAGGGGTTCAACGAGGGGTCCACCACGGGCACGGCCACGACGCGCCATCGTACAGGCGGTTCGTCACGCGGCCGGTCACGGTCGGGCGGCGGCCCGGCGCGCGGGAGAGGATGGTCGTGACCGTCATCGATCTGGGGGAGATGCGCGACGACGCCTCACCCGGTCCGGCGCCCCGCCCGCCGCGCGCCGTCGGGCGACCGTTCCGCCTTCTCGCGGTGCTGCTGGTGGCGCTGCTCACCCTCACCGCCGCGACGCCGCCCCGACGCCCGGCGGAGTGGACGCTGCCCGGCGGGCTGGGATCGGCCGTGTTCGTCTCCGGTGACGTGGTGTACGTGGTGCAACCGGACCGCGGAGGCACCGGCGGCGGGCGGGAACTCGTCGCGTACCGGGGCGACCGGGAGCGGTGGCGCAGTCGGCTGCCCGGCACCGGCGCCGCCGTGTCGGTGTGGGAGCAGGACGGCCGGGTGATCGTGGCGGGCCGGAGCGTCGACGACACGGACTGGCAGACGGTGACGTACGACGCGGCCACCGGCACGGACGTCTGGCACCGGCCCGGAATCGCGTTCGCGGTGGGCCGGGTGCTGCTGATCCAGTCGGCCACCTCCGACACCACGACGTCGATCATGGGGGTGGACCCGGCCGACGGCCGTACGGTGTGGACTGCGCCGATGACGGGCGTGCTGGGTTTCGACTTCGAGCCGACCGGGCCGGTGCGCATGGTGTTGTCCCCGATGACCGGGCAGACGGTCGTCGTGGACGCGCGCACCGGCGCGCGGCTCGTGGCCCGCGACCTGTACCCGGTGCGATCGCCCGGCCCGCGCCGGTTTCAGATCGCCAGCGGGCTGCTGCTGGAGTTCCGCGACGGAGACGGAGCCATCGAGGCGTACGACCTGGACACGCTCCGGCCGCGCTGGACCGTCGCGCGGAAGCTCGTCGGCCACGCCGAGAGTTGCGGCGCCCTGCTCTGCGCCGCCGGGCTGGCCGGCGGGACGACCGCGCTGGATCCGGTGAGTGGCGCCGTGCGCTGGAGCGTGGACCGGTGGGTGGGCGTGTCGGCGGAGCGTGGCGGCCGGCTGCTCGTCGGCGTCCCCGACACCGACCTCGACGCCGGCCTGGCGGTGCTGGACCAGGACGACGGGCGGGTGATCGCCGACCTCAGCGGCTGGACCCTGGTCCCGCAGCACGAGTCGGGCGGCCCGCTGCTGGCGACACGACCGCTGGGCGGCGGCCGCCGGCTCCTGGCCGATGTGGCCCTGTCCGGCGACCCGCCCTCGGTCCGGGGCACGTACACCGGCACCGACTGCACCACGGGCGTGACGCTGCTGGTCTGCCGCCGGCCCGGCGGCGACTACATGGTGCGGCGGTTGACGTGAGCCCGGTGATCGAGCTGGGGGAGATGCGGCACGGCGAGTCCGCCGACGAGCCGGACGACCGGCCGCCCCGCCGGCCGCCGGGCCGGACGGCACGGGTGGCGCTGCTCGGTGCTCTGGTGCTGCTCGTGGTCACCGCCGCCGCCGCGCCGCCGCGCCGGCCCGAGCCGATCCGGGTGCCCGCCCCGCAGGGTGCGGCGTTCGTGCTCCTGCCGGACCGGGTGGTGGTGGCCGACGGCCCCGGTGCGATCGGCCGGGGTGGGCGGGTGGTCGCCGCACACCGGCTGCCCGGCGGGCAACCGGTGTGGCGGTTCGCGCTGACCGCCGGTGACCACGTGCTCGACCTTACCGCCGTGGGCGGGGGACTGCTGGTGACGAGCAGCCCGGCCGGGGACGGCGACTCGGTGTCGGCCATGCTCGACGCGGCGACCGGCACGCTGCGCTGGCGGCACCCCGGCTACCCGGTCCGGACCGCGTCCGGCGGGTTGCTGCTGGAGAATCCCCGCCCGCCCGGTGCGGGCACCGTGCGGGCCGTGGACCCGGGCTCCGGCGCGGTGCGATGGACGCTGCCCGTGCCCGGTCAGGAGGTGGGATACCGTCACGACACCCACGGGGTGACGCAGCTCGTGCTGGTCACCCCGCAGGGCCGGGTAACCGTGTACGACGCGGACTCCGGCGCGGTCGCGCACACCGGTCAGGTGGCGCCCGCGGCCGATCGCGCCACCTACCGGTACGCGCAGGTGGTGGCCGATCTGCTGCTGGTCGAAGACGCCCGGGGCACCGTCACCGGGTACGGGCTGGACGGGCTCGACGAGCGGTGGAGCCTCCCGGTCGGCTCCCGCGCCGGGCTCTGGTTCGCCGACTGTGCCGGAATGGTGTGCCTGCGCGACCAGGTGGGCGGCGCGCAGGCCCTCGACCCGGCCACCGGCCGTCCGGCCTGGTCGGACGAGCGCTGGCTGGGCATGGGCCCGGTCGGCGACCGGCTCATCGCCGCCGAGCGCGGGGTCGGGGAGGAACTGGAACTGTCGGTGCTGGACCCGCCGACCGGCCGCGTGCTGGCCCGGCTCGGACGCTGGCGCGTCTCCGGCAACGGCCTGCAGTCCGGGCCGCTGATCGGACTGCGCACGCTCACCGAGGACCGGACGCTCGTCGGCGCGCTGGACGTGGCGGCCGGGCAGGTACGGATCCGGGGGATCCTGCCGGGCGCCTGGTCCGAGTGCGCGGACACGGGTACGGAACTGGTGTGCCTGCGCCCGACCGGGGGGATGGCAATCTGGCCGGTCGGCCGCTGATCACCAGTTGGCCTGCGCCGGTGGCGGCGGCAGCGGCGTCGACTCCGGCCGCAGCACGTACGCGATCCCGCCGCTGCCCGCCTGCCAGGCGCTCTCGAACGGCCCGCGCGGCACGGTGCGGCGGACCCGCTCGTCGTCCGGCGCGTACGGGTCGTTGAGCACCGGGTCGCCGTCGGCGGTGAAGCCGGCCAGCACCATGAGGTGTCCCCGGGTGTCGTAGTCCAGGCCGGGTACCTGACCGGCGGTGAACGCGGCCGAGACGATCAGCGGGATGCCGGCGGCCACGAACCGTTCCGCCTCGGCCAGCGAGCGCAGCCGGGTGACGAAGGCGTCCACCCCGTGCGTCGCCGCGTACGCCGTGTTGAACGGCCAGTTGCCCGGCCCGCCGAAGGCGTGGTCGTAGCAGTGCCGGGCGGCGTGCACCACCTGCGGTCGCGGGCCGGGCGGCGCCACCCAGGCGTACCGGTCCGGGGTGGGCCCGGCGCCCCAGAAGTCGAGCACCATCGACACGCAGGTGGGGCTGCACCAGGAGTCGCCGCCGCCACCCCAGCGGTTCTCCCCGGCGGCGTGCAGCCGCTGCGCGTACCGCGGCACGTCCAGCACCCGTCCCCACGCGCCCGCATCCCCGCCGCGGGCGGCCGTCGCGTCACCGGTCGCCGCGCTGCCGGTCGCCGCCCCGATGGCCGCCGCGCTGCCGGCGTCCGCGCTGGTCGCGTCCGCGCTGATCGTGTCCGCGCCGTCGGCCTGCGCGCCGCTGGGCGGGTCGGTCGAGGCGACCACGCCGAGCGTGTGCAGCACCGGGCCGGCGGGCGCGTCGAGCCGCCGCAACAGCGTCACCCGGACCTGCCAGCCGGTCACCGTCGCGCCGGTCACCCGCAGCGTGTCGGCGGCGACCCGCGCCCGGTCGTCCTCCTGCCCGGGTACCGACGCGCGGTGCACGGCACTGTCGTCGGCGGCCCAGTGGCCCAGCTCGTACCAGCCGGTGGCGGCCGTGTCGTCGGCCCAGCCGCGCAGCTCGACCCGTAGCCAGCAGCCGGGCGGGGTGTCGGCGGTCCAGGAGGGCACCAGCTCGGTGACGGCGAAGCCGACGGGCGTCACGGGGGAGGTCCAGGTGCCGGCGGCGTACTCGGCTGTGGTCCCGGAGTGCGGGTCGGTGTGCGTGACCCGGCCGGGATCGCCGTCGAGCGTCAGCCCGTCCGGCCCGGCGCGCAGCCCGTCCGCACGACCCCGGTCCCGGTCCGCCGGGAAGCGGAACCGGTGGTACGTGATGTCGCGGCCGCTCATCGGGAACCCGCCCGGCACGGCCGTGACCAGTGGCTGCTGCGCTTGTCGATCATCGCCGCCGAGCATCGCGTACCCGAAGGTTTTCTGCAACGGCGACCCGTGCCGCCGCACGCGGCGATCGGCCTGGCGGCCTGTCACCGACCGTAACCGCAGCCCGTCCGCGGCATGGTCACCCCCGCGCCCTTTGCTCTGCAGCCATCGGCGCACCGGTGACCTACGGCTACCGCTGCGCATGGGGCTGCAGAGCAAAGGGCGCGAAGGGGTATCTCCGCCGGCGGAGGCCGGTTCGGAGTCTTTGCTGGTCAGGGAGATATGGCCTGCTGGTCGTCCCGTTCGGGGGAGCGAACGACCACCACGGTGCGTGACGAAGTCGTGAATCGGCGCCAACGTCACGGTGAGTCACAACCCTGGGCTCCGGGCCGGGTGGGATGGCCCGAGCGCGCGCCAAGGGCGCTTCCCGGTGTGCGCTCGTCGACGGCCGTCTCGGGTGGATGGCTCCTCCGACGGCGGGTTTTGCCTGCCGCACTAGGTTGTCAGGGGTCACGAGGTGGGAGGCCGGGATGCGGGTACTGGTGGTCGAGGACGAGCGCAACCTCGCCGACGCGATCGCGCGCGGGCTGCGCAAGCGCGGGATGGCGGTCGACGTGGCCTACGACGGCGACGCCGGGCACGAGGCGGCGTTCGTCACCCGCTACGACGTGGTGATCCTGGACCGCGACCTGCCCGGCGTGCACGGCGACCGGATCTGCGCCGACCTGGCCGCCTCCGGCGCGCTGACCCGGGTGCTGATGCTGACCGCCAGCGGCACCGTCGCCGACCGGGTCGAAGGGCTGCAGCTCGGCGCCGACGACTACCTGGCCAAGCCGTTCGCGTTCGACGAGCTGGTCGCCCGCGTGCAGGCGCTCGGCCGCCGCGCCACCCCGGCCGCGCCGCCGGTGCTGGAGGTGGCCGACCTGGTGCTCGACCCGGCCCGCCGGGTGGTGAGCCGGGGCGGCGTGCCGCTCGACCTCACCAACAAGGAGTTCGGCGTGCTCGCCGAGCTGCTCAAGGCGCGCGGCGCCGTGGTCTCCAGCGAGGAGCTGCTGGAGCGGGTCTGGGACGCCAACACCGACCCGTTCACCACGATCGTCCGGGTCACCGTGATGACACTGCGCAAGAAGCTCGGCGAGCCGCCGCTCATCGACACCGTCGTGGGCGCGGGATACCGCATCGGCGGGGTACGGCAGTGAACGCGCGGAGTGCGCGCCGGGTGCGGCCGACGCTGCGGCTGCGGCTCACCCTGCTCAACGGCGTGCTGCTGGTCGGCGCCGGGGCGATCCTGGTGCTGCTCGCCTGGCTGCTGGTCCGCGACGCGCTGCGCCCCACCGACGAGCTGCTGCCCGGCACCACTGTGGTGCTCACCGACGGGCGCACGCTCGACGCCGGGCAGTGGCAGCGGCAACTGGTCGACGCCGCGTCACAGGAACTGCTGGTCAAGGGGCTGCTCGCGCTGCTGGCGATCAGCGTGGTCGGGGTGGCCGGGGCGTACCTGGTGGCCGGCCGGGCGCTGCGCCCGCTGCACCAGGTCACCGCCACCGCCCGCCGGCTCGGCGAGGCCACGCTCGACGAGCGGATCGGCTGGTCCGGCGCCGACGACGAGGTGGCCGAGCTGGCCGAGACGTTCGACGCCATGCTCGACCGGATCAGCGGCGCGTTCGAGGCGCAGAAGCGGTTCGTCGCGAACGCCTCGCACGAGCTGCGGACACCGCTGGCGGTGATGCGTACCGAAATCGACGTGACGCTCAGCGACGACGACGCCGACCTCGCCGAGTACCGCCGCATGGCCGGTGTGGTGCGCGACGCCTCCGAGCGCGCCAACGGCCTCGTCGACGCGCTGCTGGTGCTGGCGCGCAGCGAGGCGCAGACCGGACGGCGGCTCGCCCGGCGCGCCGAGTCGGACCTCGCCATCGGCACCGCGAACGCGCTGTCCGCCGTCTCCCGGGAGGTGGAGCGCATCGGCCTGAAGGTGCACACCTCGCTGCGCCCGGCGCCGGTGATCGGTGACCCCGGCCTGCTCGACCGGCTCGCCGGCAACCTGGTGGAGAACGCGGTCCGCTACAACCACCTGCACGGCCGGATCTGGGTCCGCACCGGCACCGACGGGGAACGGTCCTGGCTGGTGGTGGGGAACACCGGCTTCGAGGTCGCCCCGGCCGACGTACCCGGGCTGTTCGAGCCGTTCCGGCGCGGCGGCCAGGAACGCACCGGCGCGCGCGGCTCCGGTCTCGGCCTGTCGATCGTGCGGGCCGTCAGCGACGCGCACGGCGGCACGGTCAAGGCGGTCGCCCAGCCCGGCGGCGGCCTGGAGGTGACAGTCACGCTTCCGTCGGCCGACCCGCCGGCGTCCACCTGACCGCCCACGTCACGCCGACCAGGCGGTGAGGTGGCCTCACCTTTTCGTGCGGGCGGCCTCGGCTGTCCTGCCCGGACCCGACGGTGGTCGGCCGCGGCGGCCCGGTGGTCGGGCAGAATGCGCCGCTCCCGCTGGACGCGGAGGCGTGGATCAACGGAGAGTGAGCGCAGCGACGCCTCACCCTGCTCACCCACCGGAGCTGCCCGTGACCCACCCCTCGGCCCCGCGCCGCCGCCGTCTTCTCGCGGTCCTCACCGCCGGCGCCCTCACCGTCGCCGGACTCTCCCCGGCCACGCCCGCGTCGGCCAACGCCGCGCCCGGCCACGACAAAGTGGTCCACACCGTCCCCTCCGCCGCCTCGCCCGACGTCCAGGACGGCTCGGTCGACGCGATCCACGACGCCGGTACGAAGATCATCGCGGGCGGCTCGTTCACCCGGGTGCAGAACCGCAACTCCGACGTCGACATCCCCCGTGACTACCTGCTCGCCTTCGACAAGGCGACCGGGCAGGTGGACACCGCGTTCGCGCCCACGCTCGACAACGAGGTGACGGCCGTCGTCGGCGGTCCCACGGCGGGCACCGTCTTCGTCGCCGGCAAGTTCAACACCGTCAACGGCGTGACCCGGCGCAAGGTGGCCCTGCTCGACGTCGCCACCGGCGCTGTCGTCACCAGCTTCGCGCCGCCGGCGTTCAACGGGCTGATCAAGGACATCGCGCTGGTCGGCGACCGGCTGCTGGTGGGCGGCATCTTCACCACGGCCGGCAACCCCAACCCGCGCGGCGGGCTCGCCTCGCTCAACGCCACCACCGGCGCGGTCGACGGCTACCTCACCACGACGCTGACCGAGAACCACAACTGGGACGGCGTCAGCGGCGCCAAGGCCGGCGTGGGCGCGGAGAAGCTGGCGGTATCCCCGGACGGCACGCAGCTCGTCGTCATCGGCAACTTCAAGAAGGCCGACGGGGTCCTGCACGACCAGATCGTCAAGCTCGACCTGGGCGCCACCGCCGCCACCGTCGCGGACTGGAACACCGCCCGGTACACGCCGCGCTGCAAGTGGCAGTCGTTCGACTCGTACGTCCGCGACGTCGCGTTCTCCCCGGACAACAGCTACTTCGTGGTGGTCACCACCGGCGCCCCGTACAGCGGCACGCTCTGCGACACCGCGGCCCGCTGGGAGGCCGGCGCGACCGGCTCCGCTCTCCAGCCGACCTGGGTCGACTACAGCGGCGGCGACACGTTCCTGTCCGTCGGCATCAGCGAGCAGGCGGTCTACGTCGGCGGTCACCTCCGCTGGCTGAACAACACCACGGGCACCGACAACGCCCGGGCCGGTGCGGTCGGCCGGGCCAGCATCGCCGCGCTCGACCCGGTCAACGGCCTGCCGCTGTCCTGGAACCCGGGCCGGCACCCGCGCGGCATCGGCGCGTCCGAGATGCTCGTCACCGAGTCCGGGCTCTGGATCGGCGGCGACACGCTCTGGATCGGCAACTTCCAGTACCGGCGGGAGCGGATCGCGTTCTTCCCGCTCGCCGGCGGCAAGGCTCCGCACCCGACCACCACGGCGACGCTGCCCGGCAACGTCTACCAGGCCGGCCTGCCGAAGCCGACGAACGTGCTGCACCGGGTGAACGCCGGCGGCCCGCTGGTCGCCGCCACCGACGGCGGGCCGGACTGGGCGGCCGACACCAGCTCCAGCCCCAGCCCGTACCACAACACCGGCAGCTCGACCTCCAGCTTCAATACGGTCGGCAGCCTGGACGCGACGGTGCCGGCCGGCACCCCGGCCGCGCTCTACAGCGACGAACGGTACGACCCGGCCGGCGGCGCGGAGATGCTCTGGCAGTTCCCCGTGCCCACCGGCACCGAGGTGCACGTGCGGCTTTACCTGGCCAACCGGTACGACGGCACCTCCGCCCCGAACACCCGCGTCTTCGACGTGGCGCTGGACGGCACCGTCGTCCTCGACGACCTGGACCTGTCCGCCAGCGTCGGGCACAACGTGGGCACCATGCGGGAGTTCACGGTGACCAGCGACGGCACCGTCGACATCGAGTTCCGCCACGTCAAGGAGAACCCGCTCGTCGACGCCGTCGAGATCGTCAAGACCGGGCCTCCGCCGGCCGGTACCGGCGAGGAGGTGCAGGTCCGCTCGTACGACGGCCTGACCGGCGTCGGCGCGCCCAGCCCGGTGGCGAACCCGGACGAGACCGTGTGGTCCGCCACGCGTAACGCGTTCTGGGTCGGCGGGACGTTGTTCTACGGCGCCGAGGGCGCGCTGTGGCGGCGGACGTTCGACGGCACCACGTTCGGCACGCCCGAACTGGTGGACCCGTACCACGACCCGTACTGGGACACCGTGGTGACCAACTCCGGTCCGGCCGGGCAGACGTACGTCGGCGCGACCACCGGCTTCTACGCCGAGATCCCGAACGTGACCGGCATGTTCTACACCGGCGGGCGGCTCTACTACTCGCTGTCCGGGCAGAACGGCCTGTTCTGGCGCTGGTTCACGCCGGACAGCGGTGTGGTCGGCGCCGACCGGTTCTCCGTGTCCGGGGCGAGCGGTTTCGCCGACGCGGGCGCGCTCTTCGTGGCCGGCTCCACGCTCTACAAGGTGAACCGGAGCACCGGCGACCTGTCCGCCGTCGACTGGGTGAACGGTGCTCCGTCGGGGGCGTTCACGGTGCGCAGCGGCCCGGCGGTCGACGGCGTCGACTGGCGCGCCAAGGCGGTCTTCGTCGGCCCGTGACGCGGCAGTGCCCGCCGGCCCGGTCCCGCAACCGCGGGCCGGGCCGGCGGCTTGTTCCGGCCGGCCGTCGATGGCATGATCATCGGGTCAGCCCGAGAGGTGGAAGGGGGTGTGGTCGATGTCCGTCGTGAACCGTCCCGCGCCCCGCGTTCCCCGCTGACGTTCCCACTCCGTCGGGGCGCGCTCCCCACAGGAGGAAGCACCATGAGTGCACAGATCCACTGCGTGACCGTCGAATCCGACGACCCGTACACCCTGGCCGTCTGGTGGGCCCGCGTGCTCGACCGCCGGCTCGCCGACGACGACCACCCGGGCGACCCGGAGGCGGTCCTGGCCGCACCCGGCGGGCACGGCCCCGACCTGCTGTTCGTCGAGGTGGGCGAGCGGCACGGCAAGGGCGCGTTCCATCTCGACCTGCACGCGGCCGAGGGCACCCGGGACGAGGAGGTGGCGCGGCTGCGTGAGCTGGGCGCCACGCTGGTGGCCGACCGGCGCCGGCCGGACGGGATCGGCTGGGTGGTGCTGGCCGACCCCGAGGGCAACGAGTTCTGCGTCTGCCGGAGCCCCGCCGAACGGGCCGCGTCCGCCTGATCCGGAAACGACACCGGGCCCCCGCCGTGACGGCGGGGGCCCGGTGCGTGACGGGTGTCAGTCCTGCTTCTCGATCTCGCCGCGCATCGTCACGAACTCCGACTGGAGCTCGGCCGCGGACTTGAAGTAGACCACCACCATGCCGAGGCTGCCCCGGTCGACCCAGATGCAGACGGCCACCGGCACGTCCGACGCCTTGCCGTCGGAGCACTTGGCGTCGCCGCCGAGCGGGCCCGCGTCGACCGTCTTGAAGTCCTTGGTGGCCAGGTCCGGGGTGACCGCCGCGGTGGCGTCGGCCAGCTCCTTCTTCGGGTCCGCCATGAGGCCGGACACCGCGACGATCATGACCAGGTCCTTCTTGGCCGGGTCGCCGTAGAAGGCGCCGACAGTGCTGGTCGCGTCCGGCACGTCCTTGCTGAGCTCGGACTTCATCTGCGCCGCGGCGGACTGCAGCTGCGGGTCGGTGACCTTCGCCCGGCCGCCGAGCGTCTGCGGCTCGACCACCCGGGTCTTGGTGGCGGTGACCACCTCGTCGACGGTGTCCTTCGTGGCGAAGTAGGCGGCGACACCGCCGCCGACGCAGAGCACCAGGACCACGGCGAGGACGATCAGCAGGATCTTGCCGACGCCGGACTTCTTCTTCGGCGGGACCGGCGCACCGAGCTGGCCGCCGTACTGCGGTTGCTGCGGAGTCTGCGGGTAGTCACCGCCGTACTGCGGCTGCTGCGGCGGCTGGTAGCCACCGGGCTGTTGCTGGGGGGAGGGGTAGTTGCCGGAGTAGGGACTGGACGGCGGCTGGGACATGTAGGCAGCTCCTGTGAGAAAACTGGACGCGTGATCGTAGCCAGCACCACCGACAGCCCGCTGTCCCGACAAGGGACGACGACGGAAAACCGCGACCTACCCGTGACCTGGGCCGCAGACGCCGATCGCGGTGGCCGGACCGTCCGGAACGGACAGCCCGACCACCGCGATCGATGCGTTGCGGCCGGTCAGCGCAGGCTTGCCACGCCTCGCGGCAGGAACCGCTTGCCGGTCACCCGCTCGGAGGTGCCGGTCCGGTCCAGGTACGGCGTGACGCCGCCCAGGTGGAACGGCCAGCCGGCGCCGAGGATCATGCACAGGTCGATGTCCTGCGCCTCGGCGACGACGCCCTCGTCGAGCATGAGCCGGATCTCCTGCGCCAGCGCGTCCAGCGCGTTCTGCCGGACCTGCTCGGCGGTCAGCGGCTCGTCACCGACCACGAGCAGCTTCGCCACCTCGTCGTTGATCTGGTCGTCGACCACGATCGGCTGACCCGAGTCGGCGATCCGCTTGAGGTTCTCGCTGACCCCGAACCGGTCCGGGAACGCCTCGTGCAGGGTGCCGCCGACGTGGTACGCCACGGCCGGCCCGACGAGCTGCAGCAGCGCCAGCGGACGCATCGGCAGGCCCAGCGGGTCCAGCGCGCTGTTCGCCACGTCCAGCGGGGTGCCCTGGTCGACGGCGGCGAACACGGTGCCGAGGAAGCGGGTCAGCAGCCGGTTCACCACGAACGCCGGGGCGTCCTTCACCAGCACCGACGACTTCTTGAGCTGCTTGCCGACCGCGAACGCGGTGGCCAGCGTGGCGTCGTCGGTCCGCTCACCGCGGACGATCTCCAGCAGCGGCAGCACCGCGACCGGGTTGAAGAAGTGGAAGCCGACCACCCGCTCCGGGTGCTCCAGCTCGGCGGCCATCTCGGTGATGGACAGCGAGCTGGTGTTGGTGGCGAGCACCGCCTCCGGCTTGACGATCTTCTCCAGCTCGGCCCAGACCTGCTTCTTGACGCCCAGGTCCTCGAACACGGCCTCGATGACGAAGTCGGCGTCGGCGAAGACGGACTTGTCGACCGAGCCGGACACCAGGCCGTACAGCTTGGCCGCGGTGCCCTTGTCCATCCGGCCCTTGCTGACGGCCTTCTCGATCTGGGTGTGCACGTAGCCGACGCCCTTGTCCACCCGGGACTGATCCAGGTCGGTCATCACGACCGGCACCTGGAGCCGCCGGGCGAACAGCAGCGCGAGCTGGCTGGCCATCAGGCCGGCGCCGACGATGCCCACCTTGGTGACCGGACGGGCCAGGCCCTTGTCCGGCGCGCCGGCCGGGCGCTTGGCCCGCCGCTGCACCAGGTCGAAGGCGTACAGTCCGCTGCGCAGCTCCTCGGAGAAGATCAGGCCCGCGAGGGCCTCGTCCTCCGCCGCGGTGCCGGTGGCGAAGTCGGCGTCCTTCGCCGTCTCCAGCAGGTCCAGCGCCTTGTACGCGGACGGGACCGCGCCGTGCAGCCGCTGGTCCAGGGTCTGCCGGGCGAAGTAGAGCACGCCCGCCCACATGTCCTTGTCGACCTCGGGACGGGTCACGGTGACCTCGCCCCGGACCACGCCGGCGGCCCACTCCAGCGACCGCTCCAGGAAGTCGGCCGGCTCCAGCAGCACGTCCGCGATGCCCATCTCGGCGGCCTGCTTCGGCTTGAGCATCTTGTTCTGCATCAGCGGGTTCTGGATGATCACCTGCGTCGCGGCCGGGATGCCGATCAGGTTCGGCAGCAGCTGCGTACCGCCCCAGCCGGGGATCAGGCCGAGCGAGACCTCGGGCAGCGCCAGGGCCGCCGCGCCCGCCGACAGGGTCCGGTAGTGGCAGTGCAGCGCCAGCTCCAGGCCGCCGCCCATCGCCGCGCCGTTGACGAACGCGAAGGTGGGGACGCCGCTGTCCTTGAGCCGGGCGAAGACCCGGTGGCCCAGCCGCCCGATCTCCAGCGCCTGCTCGCGGTTCTCCAGCGCGGGCAGGCTGGTGATGTCCGCGCCCACGCAGAAGATGTACGGCTTACCGGTGACCGCGATGAACGCCGGCTCGGCCGCCAGCGCGGCGGTGATCGCCTCGTCCAGGCTGGTCAGGCCGGCCGGGCCGAAGGTGTTCGGCTTGGTGTGGTCGAAGCCGTTGTCCAGGGTGATGAGGGCGGCGGGCCGGTCCAGCCCGGGTACGGCCACCTGGCGCAGCAGCGCCTTGGTGACGACCTCGTTCGGTGCGGCGAGGCTCACTTGTCTCCACCCTCCCAGTGCGGGTTCTCCCAGATCACGGTGCCGCCCATGCCGATGCCGATGCACATGGCGGTGAGGCCGTAGCGGACCTCGGGGTGCTCGGCGAACTGGCGGGCGAGCTGGGTCATCAGCCGGACGCCGGAGGACGCGAGCGGGTGACCGATGGCGATCGCGCCGCCCCACGGGTTGACCCGCGGGTCGTCGTCGGCGATGCCGAAGTGGTCGAGGAAGGCGAGCACCTGCACCGCGAACGCCTCGTTCAGCTCGAACAGGCCGATGTCGTCGATGCTCAGGCCGGCGATGCGCAGCGCCTTCTCGGTCGACGGGATCGGGCCGACGCCCATCACCTCGGGCTCGACGCCGACGAAGCCGAACGACACCAGGCGCATGCCGACCGGCAGGCCCAGCTCGCGGGCGGTCTCCTCGGCCACCAGCAGCGCGGCGGTGGCGCCGTCGTTCAGGCCGGCCGCGTTACCGGCGGTGACCTTGCCGTGCGGCCGGAACGGGGTCTTCAGGCCGGCCAGCTTCTCCATCGAGGTGTCCCGGGGTGCCTCGTCCACGCTGGCCAGGCCCCAGCCCGCCTCCGGGTCGCGGACCGCCACCGGCACCAGGTCGCCCTGGAGCTTGCCGTTGGCGTACGCCTTCGCGGTCTTCTGCTGCGACGCCAGCGCGAACGCGTCGGTGCGCTCCTTGGTGATGTGCGGGACCCGGTCGTGCAGGTTCTCCGCGGTGGAGCCCATCACCAGGGCGGACGGGTCGACGAGCTTCTCCGCGACGATGCGCGGGTTGGGGTCGACGCCCTCGCCCATCGGGTGGCGGCCCATGTGCTCGACGCCGCCGGCGATCGCCACGTCGTACGCGCCCATGGCGATGCCGCTGGCCACTGTGGTGACAGCGGTCATCGCGCCGGCGCACATCCGGTCGATGGCGAAGCCGGGCACGGTCTTGGGCAGGCCGGCCAGCAGGGCGGCGGTGCGGCCGATGGTCAGGCCCTGGTCACCGATCTGGGTGGTGGCGGCGATGGCCACCTCCTCCACCTTCTCCGGCGGCAGTTGCGGATTGCGGCGCATCAGCTCGCGGATGCAGCGGATCACCAGATCGTCGGCGCGGGTGTTGGCGTACATCCCACCCGCCTTGCCGAACGGGGTACGGACGCCGTCGACGAAGACGACATCCCGGACTTCACGGGGCACTTGGAGCCTCCCTCGGCACGGGCATTTCCCCGGATGCTACTCGCCAGTAACCAAACGTGGCACCACCCCCCGCGTGGCCCACCTCACACCTGCCACCGACGTTACTGCTGGGGGGTGCGCAGCGCCTCGGTAAGAGCGGGCAGCAGCAGACCGATCTGCCACTCGCGGGCACCGAACCCGCGCAGCGTCTCCGCGACCGTCTCGTCGGTGATCTCCGCGGGCGGCTGCCACGCCAGCCGGCGGATCGAGTCCGGCGCGATCAGGTTCTCCGCCGGCAGGCGGTGCGCCCCGGCGGTGCCGACCACCACCTCCCGGGCGCGGGCCAGCCGGCCGGCCGCCACCGGGTCGCGTTCGGCCCACCGGTGCGGCGGAGGCGGCCCCTCCACCGTCGGGCTCACCGGCAGCGCGTCGTCCGGCAACTGGCGCGCGTCGTCCAGCGCCGCCAGCCAGGTACGCGCCAGCCGGCGCACCGACCGCCCACCGAACCCGGGCAGCGTGAGCAGCGTCTTCTCGTCCTTCGGGTCCAGCTCGGCGGCGGCCACGATGGCCGAGTCGGGCAGCACCCGGCCCGGCGCGGCGTCCCGGCGGGCGGCGATCTGGTCCCGCGCGTACCAGAGGGAACGCACCCGGGCCTGGGCGCGCGCGCCGCGCACCCGGTGGATGCCGGACGTGCGCCGCCACGGCTCGGCGCGGACGCGCGGCGGACGGGCGCCGTTGCGCACGAGCGCGTCGAACTCCTCCGCCGCCCAGCCGGACTTGCCCTGCCGCTGCAACTCCTCGTCCAGCGCGTCGCGCAGGTCCACGAGCAGCTCCACGTCGAGCGCCGCGTACGTCAGCCAGGACTCCGGCAGCGGCCGGCTGGACCAGTCGGCGGCGGAGTGGTGCTTCTCCAGGCTGAACCCGAGCAGCTGTTCGGTCAGCGCGGCCAGGCCGACCCGCTCGAACCCGGCCAGCCGGGCGGCCAGTTCGGTGTCGAACAACCGGCGCGGGCGCAGACCTACCTCGGCCAGGCAGGCGAGATCCTGGCTGGCCGCGTGCAGCACCCACTCGGTCTCGGCGATCGCCGCGTCCAGGGCGGACAGGTCGGGCAGCGGCAGCGGGTCGATGAGCGCGGTGCCGGAGCCGCCGCGGCGCAGCTGCACCAGATAGGCGCGCTGGCTGTAGCGGTAGCCGGAGGCGCGTTCGGCGTCCAGGGCCACCGGGCCGGTGCCGGCCGCGAAGCGGGCCACGACCTCGTCCAACTCGGCAGGTGTGGCCACCGGGGCGGGCGTGCCGTCGCGCGGCGCGGTCAGGGGGACGGCCGCGCCCGGGTCGGTCTCGGTCCCCGCGTCCGCCGGCTCCGGCAGGGCCGACGTCGGATCGGCGGACGCCTCTCCGGTACGGCTTTCGGCGGCCCGACGGCGCAGGGGTGGTTCGTCGGTCACCTGACAACCCTAGTAGGCCGGACGATCCGGTGTGCGCAGCCGGTCGGGCGCGTGTCGGCGCGACGGCCGTCAGGTGACCGGAAAGGTGCGGGTTGCGGGGCCGTGAGAGGGTCGGACAAGGGGGAAGACAAAGCCCGTTCCCGCCGGTACGGTCCATCGAGCCGCGAACGGCGTACGGGCCGTGCCACAGCGGTCGGGGGGCGTCGGCGGAAGCCGACGGGGAGGACGGTCGAGCATGACAGGCGGGTACGGAACCGGCGACGACGTGCCGGGGCAGGCCGGCGGCGACACGGCGGCCGACCGGCCGGGGCCGCTGCCGCCGCGCTTCGCCCCGCCCGCCGGCTCGGCCCCGGTGCCGTTCGCCGGTGGATCCGAGTGGAGCGGCACGCCCGGCTACCCGGTGTCCTCGGCTCGGGCCGCCGTCCAGCCGCCGTCCTACGGCACCACACCTTCCCAGCCGGGCCAGTCGTCCTACGGCGCCGCGCCGGCCCAGCCGTCGTCCTACGGCGCCGTACCGGCGCAGACCTCCCGGTCCGCCGCTCCGGCGTACCCGGGTCAGCCGGCCGCGTCGCCGTCGTATCCGGGACAGCCGGTCTCCGCGACGCCGTCGTATCCGGGCGGGGCGGGGCCGTCGTCGTACCCGGACCGGCAGCCCGCGCCGTCGTATCCGGGCCCGTCCGGCAGCGGCCCGTCGTACCCGGGCCCGCCCGTGTCCGCGCCCGCCTATCCGGGCCAGCCGGTGTCCGGGCCGTCGCAGCCGGGCCCCGCGTACCCGGGTCAGCCCGCCCCCCTGGGCGGCCCGGCCGGCCCGGCGTCCCGGCGCAGCCGGGTGGCGGTGGTGGCGCTGGCCCTGGCCGCCGTACTGACAGTGGTCACCGGCGTGCAGGCGTACCAGATCTACCGGCTCGACGACCGGCTCGCCGCCGCCGACAAGCGGATGGCCGAGGGGCAGGGCGCGGACGCCAGCCGGCTCGACGGCCTGGAGCAGCGCGCCGGCAGCCTGGAGAAGCAGGCCGACGCGGCCTTCAACCCGGAGGCGGTGGCCAGCGCGGTGCTGCCGAGCGTGTTCCGGGTGCGGGCCGGGCAGTTCACCGGTACCGCGTTCGCCGTCGGCAAGGCGCCGTCGGGCGGCGGCACCACGCTGCTGACGAACTTCCACGTGGTCGAGGCGGTCTTCACCGCCGGTGAGCGCAAGGTGTTCCTGGAGCGCAAGGACCAGCGGTTCGAGGCGACCATCATCGCCACCGACAAGGACAAGGACCTGGCGCAGCTCCGGACCACCGCCAAGTTCACCGGGCTGGTCGCGGCCGGCGCCCCGGTGCGGTCCGGCCAGCAGATCATCGTGGTCGGCGCGCCGCTCGGGTTGCAGGACAGCGTCACCACGGGCGTGGTCAGCGCGTTCCGTGAGGACGAGCGCGGCGGCGGCCCGGTGATCCAGTTCGACGCGCCGATCAACCCGGGCAACTCCGGCGGCCCGGTGATCAACGGTTCGAAGGAGGTCGTCGGCATCGCCACGGCCAAGGCCCGTAACGCCGAGGGCATCGGGCTCGCCGTGCCGATCAAGACCGCCTGCGACCGGTTCCGGCTCTGCTGACCGGTGGCCACACCGGCCCGGCCGCACCGCATCGACCCCGGCCCATCGGGCCACCCCGCGGGGGACCAGCACATCTGGAGGAACGACATGTCCTACCCACCGGCCGGGGGCGACAACCCGCCCCCGGCGCCGGGGGGCACGGTCTACGGCAACCCGTACGGCAGCCGGCCCGCGCCCCAGCAGTACGACCCGAACCAGCCCGCGCCGACCCTGCACCAGCCCACCGCGTCCGACGGCGCTCCCGGGTACGGCGGATACCAGCCCGCCGCGCCGGGACAGCCGGGATACGCGCCGGGTGCCGCCCCGGTGCCCCCGCCGGCGCAGCCGATGTCGGCGCCGCCGGTATCCGTCCCGCCGGTCTCCGCCCCCGGCTACGCGCAGCCGATGTCGGTTCCGCCGGCGTCCGCTCCGCCGGTGTCCGGCCCCGGCTTCGCGCCGCCGCCGACGTCCGGGCCGCCCGGCCCGTACGGCCCGCCGGCCGCCGCGCCGGCGACCGGCGGTGGCCGGAAGTGGGCCGCGCTGGTGCTCGGCCTCGTGGCCGCGTTGCTGTTCGTCTTCGGCGGCGTGATGACGTTCCTGTACGTCTCCACGAACGGCGAGCTGGACAAGTCCCGGCAGACGGTCAGCCAGCGTGACGGCACGATCTCGGCGAACCAGCAGGAGATCGAGAAGCTCAAGGGCGAGCTGAAGACGGTCCAGGAGCGGCTGTCGGACACCCAGCAGGACCTGACCGGCACCAAGAACGACCGGGACGAGCAGGCCCGGCAGAAGAAGGTCATCGCGAGCTGCCTGGACAAGCTGACCACCGCCATCGCGGCGGCGTCGCGCGGCGACCGGGCCGGCTTCGAGGCAGCCAACAAGGGCCTGGACAAGGTCTGCGACGAGGCCGAGAACTACCTCTGACCGCGTCCGTCCGAAGGCCGCCCCGGCTCGCCCGGGGCGGCCTTCGCGCATCGGGCGTCAGCGGCGGAGCCGGCCGGGCGGCGGAGAGGGTACGACGGTCAGGCGGCGCCCGCCGAGCGGCGGGTGGGCAGCGCGGTGACACCGGGCGGCGGCAGGCCGGCCGTGGAGGCCAGCAGCGTGCACCAGCCCAGCAGGTGCGGGCCGAGGTCGGCGCGCAGCGGCGTCCAGGAGGCGCGGATCTCGATGTCACCGGCGGCGGGCGGCCCGGCCAGCTCGCCGAAGCGGGTGGAGAGCGTCTGGGTGACGGTGCCGCCGATCGCCCGGTGCCCGGCGCCCTGCACGTCGAGCGCGTCGGTCAGCCAGGTCCAGCCGACGCCCGGCAGCAGCGGGTCGCTGGCGAGGTCGACCTCCAGCTCGGCGGTGACGTACGTGACCAGCCGCAAGGTGCCCTGCCACGCCTCGTGCCCGGCCGGGTCGTGCAGCAGGATCAGCCGGCCGGTGGCCACCTCGTCGTCGTCGCGCATCACGGCGGCGGACAGCGCGAACGCGTACGGGGCCAGCCGCTGCGGCGCGCCGACCTCCTCCAGGACGATCTCCGGGCGGGGTGTCACCGACCGCAGCCCCGCGACCGCGCGAGCGAACGTTTCCGGGAGCGCGATCGGGGGGGCCATGCGGGCAGCCTATGCGCGCTCACCGCGCGGCGCGCGACGGCGCGCCGGGTGATCGACGGTTAAGGCGACGCTCTGCCGGAGGCGTCGGGCGGGTGCCCTTCCTTCTACGTCACAAATGCGGACGGTGAGCGCGGGCGCGCACCGGGGGCGTGGCACGATTGCCGCGATGACCACCGACACCACGGGCACTGCCGCCCGAGACGGAGAACCCCGCCGCGGCGGGCCGGCCGACTCGCCCTTCGTCCGCGCCTGCCGGCGCGAGCCGGGCCCGCACACCCCGGTCTGGTTCATGCGCCAGGCCGGCCGGTCGCTGCCGGAGTACCGGGAGATCCGGGCCAACGTGCCGATGCTGGAGTCCTGCCGCCGGCCCGAGCTGGTCACCGAGATCACGCTCCAGCCGGTGCGCCGGCACGGCGTGGACGCGGCGATCCTGTTCAGCGACATCGTGGTGCCGGTCGCCGCGGCCGGCGTCGACCTGGACATCGTGCCTGGCACCGGCCCGGTGGTGGCCGAGCCGGTCCGTACCGCCGCCGACGTCGAGCGGATCAGCCCGATCGGCCGCGACGACGTGTCGTACGTGGACGAGGCGGTCCGCCGGCTCGTCGTCGAGCTGGGCGACACCCCGCTGATCGGCTTCGCCGGCGCTCCGTTCACGCTCGCCAGCTACCTGGTCGAGGGCGGCCCGTCGCGTACGCACGCCAAGACGAAGGCGCTGATGTACGGCGACCCGGACCTGTGGCACGCGCTGTGCGCGCGGCTGGCCGAGGTGACGCTGGCGTTCCTCCAGGTGCAGATCGACGCCGGGGTCTCCGCGGTGCAGCTGTTCGACTCGTGGGCCGGCGCGCTCTCCGAGGCCGACTACCGCCGTTTCGTGCTGCCGCACTCGACGTACGTGCTGGGCGGGCTCGCCGGCGCGGGTGTGCCGCGGATCCACTTCGGGGTGGGCACCGGCGAGCTGCTCGGCGCGATGGGCGAGGCCGGGGCCGACGTGGTGGGCGTGGACTGGCGTACGCCGCTGGACGTCGCCACCGGCCGGATCGGCCCGGACAAGGCGGTGCAGGGCAACCTCGACCCGACGGTGCTGCTCGCCCCCTGGCCGGCGGTGGAGACCGAGGTGCGGCGCATCGTCGAGCAGGGCCGGGCCGCTCCCGGCCACGTGTTCAACCTCGGTCACGGCGTCCTGCCGGAGACCGACCCCGAGGTGCTGACCCGGGTGGTCGCGCTGGTGCACGAACTGACCGCGCGACCGGAGCGCTAGGAGGAGACAGTGGTGCGACCGTGGCGGGTGGCGATCGTCGGTGGCGGGATCACCGGGCTGGCCGCCGCCGTCCGGTTGCGCGACCGGGCTCCCGAGGGCACCGAGATCATCGTGTACGAGCAGTCGGGCCGTCTCGGCGGCAAGCTGTTCACCGGTGAGCTGGCCGGTGGCCCGGTCGAGTTCGGCGCCGAGTCGTTCCTCATGCGCGACCCGGCCGGTGGCGAGTCGGCGGCGGTGACGCTGGCCCGCCGCCTCGGCCTGGACGAGGAGATCGTGCACCCCACGGTCGGGCAGGCGGCCCTGCTGGTCGACGGCACGTTGCGCCCGGTGCCGGGCGGCACGCTCGTCGGCGTACCCGGGGATCTGGACAAGGTGGCGGCGGTGGCGCCGCCGGCCGCGGACGCCGACCGCGACGCGGGCCACCCGCTGCTGGCCGACGGCGAGGACACCTCGGTCGGTGAGCTGGTCCGCAAGCGTCTCGGTGACGCGGTGGTGGAGCGGCTGGTCGATCCGATGCTCGGCGGCGTGTACGCGGGGCGGGCCGACGACCTGTCGCTGGTCACCACGATGCCGGCTCTGGCCCGCGCGGCCCGCGCCGAGCACACGCTGGTCGGTGCGGTACGCGCCGCGCAGGCCGCCGCGCCGCGCGCGCCGGGCGCCCCGGTCTTCGGCACCCTCGCCGGCGGGCTGAGCACGCTGGTCGAGGCGGCGGCGACGGCGAGCGGTGCGACGATCCGCCGGGGCGCCGCGGTACGCGAGCTGCGCCGCACCCCGGACGGCTGGCGGCTCACCGTCGGGCCGACCCGCGACGCCGAGCAGGTCGAGGCCGACGCGGTGCTGCTCGCGGTGCCGGCCCGCCCGGCCGCCCGGCTGCTCGCCGCCGCCGCGCCCGAGGCGGCCGACACGGTCGGCGCGCTCGACTACGCCAGCGTCGCCCTGATCACGCTCGCGCTGCCCGGCCCGGCCCTGCCGGAGCTGTCCGGCTTCCTGGTGCCGGCCGTCGAGGGGCTGACGATCAAGGCGTCGACGTTCTTCACCACCAAGTGGGGGCACCTGCGGCGGCCGGACGGGCTGGCGCTGGTGCGCGCCTCGGTCGGCCGGTACGGCGACGAGACGTCGCTCCAGCTCACCGACGACGACCTGGCCGACGTGGTGCACCGGGAGCTGTCGGCTGTGCTCGGCGCGCCGCTGCCGGTCCCGGTGGCCCGGCACGTGCAGCGGTGGGGTGGCGCGTTGCCGCAGTACACGCCCGGGCACACCGCCCGGGTGGCGACGGTCCGGACGGCGTTGCGCGCCGCCCATCCGACGCTTGCGGTGGCCGGGGCCGGCTACGACGGCGTCGGCATTCCGGTCTGCGTCCGCTCCGGCGAGACGGCGGCCGAAGAGATCATCACGGCACTGGGAGGATCGGCAGCATGACCGAGCAGACCAACGCGGCGCGGCTGCGGGAGCTCAACGAGACCATCCGCTACACCATGTGGTCGGTGTACCGGGCCACCAGCCCGCTGCCGTCGCTGCGGGAGAACGTCGTCGACGAGGTCGAGTCGCTCTTCACCGAGCTGGCCGGCAAGGACGTCACGATCCGGGGCACGTACGACGTGGCCGGGCTGCGCGCCGACGCCGACCTGATGATCTGGTGGCACTCGTCGTCCAGCGACGCGCTCCAGGACGCGTACCTGCGGTTCCGCCGCACCACGCTGGGCCGGGCGCTCACCCCGGTCTGGTCGCAGATGGCGCTGCACCGCCCGGCCGAGTTCAACAAGAGCCACATTCCGGCGTTCCTGGCCGACGAGCAGCCGCGCGCCTACCTGTGCGTCTACCCGTTCGTGCGCTCGTACGAGTGGTACCTGCTGCCCGACGCCGAGCGGCGTGAGCTGCTGTCCGAGCACGGCAAGATGGCCCGGGGCTACCCGGACGTGCGGGCCAACACGGTCGCCTCGTTCGCGCTCGGCGACTACGAGTGGATGCTGGCGTTCGAGGCCGACGAGCTGCACCGGATCGTGGACCTCATGCGCGACCTGCGGGCCTCCGGCGCCCGCCGGCACGTGCGGGAGGAGATCCCGTTCTACACCGGTCGCCGTCGTCCGGTCGCCGACATCGTCAACTGCCTGGTCTGAGCGTGCCCGGCCGGGACCGCGAGCGCGGTCCCGGCCGGATCCCGGTCAGGCGGTCGTCGTGCAGGACAGGGTGCCGGGCACCGGGTTCGTCGCACCGGCCGAGCCGGTGAAGCCGAACGAGGTGCTGGCACCCGGTGCGAGCGAGCCGTTGTAGGCCACGTTGCGTGCCGTCACCAGCGTTCCGCTGGTGGTGACTGTGGCGTTCCACGCCGAGTTGACCTGCTGGCCGTTCTGGTAGTTCCAGCTCACCGACCAGCCGCGGATCGGTGAACCGCTGCCGTTTGTCACCTTCACCTCGGCCTGGAAGCCGCCGCCCCACGAACCGGTGATCGCGTACGTCGCGGTGCAGCCACCGGCCGGGTTCGGCGTGGTCGGGGGCGGGCTGGTCGGCGGCGTGGTCGGGCCGGACCCGCCGAAGTCCACGTCGCTGCACAGGTAGTAGGACTGGTCCAGGTGGCTGGCCTGCCAGATGGTGTAGACGATGTGCCGGCCGGTGCGGCCCGGCGCGTTCGCCGGGATCTGGATGGACACGCCGTCCACCTCACGCGTCCACTGGCTGGCCGGGGTGTTGCCGATCTGGCCGACCAGTTCCAGGTCGCTCCAGCGCAACGGCGAGGTGAGCGCGTTGAAACCCTGCTTGGTCACGTACACCCGGATGTAGTCGGCGCCGTGGCTGGCCTGGTCGAAGAACTTGACCCGGAAGCTGTTGGTGACCGGCACGGTCTTCCAGGCGCCGACCGTGTCGAGCGCGTTGTACCGGCCGCTCTGGGTGCGTCCGCCGCTGCACAGCTGCCCGTCCGGGATGGCGCCCTGGTGGTTGCCGGCCACGCCCTCGCGGAACAGGCCGTTCCAGTTCCACATGGCGTTCGGGTCGGCCTGCCACGCCTGCCAGCACATCGGGTCCTGGGTGGCCATGGCCGGGTTCTGGAAGTCACCGCCCCAGCGCTGCCAGCAGCTGTAGGCGCGCGAGGCCGGATCGACGACCGACCCGTGCGCCGAGGCCGGGCCGGAGAACGCGGTGGTGAGCAGCGCCGCCACCACCGCGCAGACGGCGAGGATCGCCGCCGCGAGCGGTAAGGGGCGGCGGTACGGAGTGGACATGGGAAAGCCTCCGGGATGGGTGTCGGTGCACGACGCCCGGACTGTCGGGAGTTGCCCTCTCCCGCGTGGCGGCTCCGCCCGCACGGTGCCACAAAAAGCGACAAACGTCAATGAGTCGGGTCGCGGCGCATCGGGGTGTGCGGGATGCCGTCCTCGACGTAGCCGGGGCCGTCGACGGTGAAGCCGAACCCGGCGTAGAAGCCGACCAGGTGCGTCTGCGCGTCGAGCACGCACGGCCGGTCACCCACCACGGCCAGGGCCTCGGTCATCAGCGCACCGGCCAGGCCCGCGCCGCGCGCCGCCGGCGCCACCACGACCCGTCCGATCCGTGCGACGCCGCCGGGGTCGGCCAGGATCCGCAGGTACGCGACCACGGCGCCGTCGCTGCTCAGCCACAGGTGGCGGGTGCCGGGTTCGACGTCCCGGCCGTCCAGTTCCGGGTACGGGCAGGACTGCTCGACCACGAACACGTCGATGCGCAGCCGGAGCAGGTCGTGGAAGGTACGGGCGTCCAGGTCGGCGAAGCCGGCCAGGTGGGACTCGACGGGCATCGGCCCAGGGTAGGCGGCGCGTCTCCGGCCGCTCGTGCTCCCCCTGGCGCGACACGTCGGCTCGGCGCGCGCCAGGCCGGCGCGGCCCGGCGCGTTCAGCCCTTCGACGTGCGCAGCCCGGTGGCGGTGGCGGTGACGGCGCGCTCGAACCAGGTGCCGGTGTCGGCCGCCGAGCGGGTCCAGACCGCGACGCACTGGGTCACCCGGCCGTGGTGCAGGCAGCCGTAGCGGTGCGGGAAGCGCGTGCCGTCGGACACGGTCATGGTCGCGGACACCACCCGGCCCGGCACGCCCAGCCCGGTGGGCAGGTCCGCCGCGGTGTGTCCGGCGGTCACCTGGCCGCCCTCCTCGTCGCGCTCGCACGCCTCCAGCACGCCGAAGACCTGCCGTACCGCGTCCGCGGCCGTCGGCTCGTCCGGGTAGACCACCGTCTCCTGGGCGATCTCGACGAACTCGCCGGCCGGGGTTCCCTCCGGCGTGACGAAGACCCGGGTGGACGCGACGAGCCGCCGGTCGAGCAGGGGCAGGGGGCGACCGCAGGCGACACCGTCGGAGTCGAGCCGTTCGCTGGCGTGCTCGGGCTTCTCGGCCAGGCCGGCCAGGCTGCCGGTCGCGGCGTACCGGTCGCGCAGCGCCGCGGCGGCGCCGCCGTCGGTGGGCGAGGGCGCGACGAGCGCCGGATCGGGGGTGGTCGCGGCACCGGGCTCGGTGGTCGAACCGCAGCCGGTGAGGGTGGCGACCAGGGCCGCCGCGATGATCAACCGTCGGGACACCGGAGGGATGGTAGACGGAGATCGACGCCGGTGGTGCCCCGGGATCGGCCCGCGTCAGGCGGGGCGGGCGCCGACCGCGTCGCGCACCTCGGCGCCCTGCTCGCCCTCGACGGCGCGGGCGCAGTGGGCGCAGCAGAAGAAGCGGCCGGAGACCTCGACGCCGTGCCCGACGATCTTGGTCTGGCAGTGCTCGCAGATCGGCGCCATCTTGTGCACCGCGCACTCGAAGCAGTCGAACGTGTGCCGCGACCCGTCGACTGTGCGCACCTCGAACGCCATCCAGTAGTCGTTGCCGCAAACCTCGCAGGCAGCCATGCGAAACCCCCCGAAAACGGACCTGTTATCCGAGAGTCGCGCAGAGGACACCTTCGAGCAACCGGAACCGGCGAACCTGATCCGGCCCCACGGCGAGTCGCTCCCGGCGTGTCGCGCGTTGACTCCTGTGACCGCCGAAAATCCCTGGAGGATTCGTGATCAAGCGCAACAGGCTCTTCGGCAACCAGACCCGGGTGACGTTCTCGCTGCCCCGGGACACCCCGGCCGGCACGGTCAGCGTGGTCGGCTGCTTCAACGGGTGGGAGCCCGGCCGGCACGAGCTGGTGCCGCGGCGCGACGGCACCCGTACCGTGACGGTCCGGCTCGCGCCGGGGGAGTACCGCTTCCGCTACCTCGCCACCGGCGGGGTGTGGCTGGACGACGAGGCCGCCGACCAGGTGGACGAGGCCGGCGGCCTGCTGCGGCTGTGACGCCGCCGTCAGCCGGCGCTGGGCTCCAGCCGCACCGAGATCGAGTTGACGCAGTGCCGGGTGTCCTTCGGGGTGAAGCCCTCACCCTCGAAGACGTGCCCGAGGTGGCTGTCGCAGCGCGCGCAGCGGATCTCCACGCGCCGCATGCCGAGCGTGTTGTCCGGGATCTCCTTGACCGCGCCCGGAATGGCGTCGTCGAAGCTCGGCCAGCCGCAGTGCGAGTCGAACTTGTCCTGGCTGCGGAACAGTTCCAGCCCGCAGGCCCGGCAGTGGTAGACGCCGGGGGTCTTGGTGTCGACGTACTCACCGGTCCAGGGCGCCTCGGTGCCGGCCTCGCGGAGCACCCGGAACTCCTCGGGGCTCAGCCGGACGCGCCATTCGTCCTCGGTACGGGGCAGTTCGTTGTCGGAAAGACTCACCGTTCCACGGTACGTCGGGTGTCGGTGGCATCGCATATGGTCGCGTGATGGCGGGCAGGAGTGCGGTCGAGGAGATCGAGGTAGCCGGGCACACGGTGCGGCTGAGCAGCCCCGATCGGGTGATCTTCCCGCAGCGCGGCTTCACCAAGGCCGACGTCTTCCGCTATTACCTGGCCGTCGGCGACGGGATCATGCGCGCCCTGCGCGACCGGCCCACCACGCTCCAGCGCTTCCCCGACGGCATCGAGGGGGAGATGTTCTTCCAGAAGCGGGTGCCGCAGCGGGGCGTGCCGCCGTGGGTCCGCACCGCGCGGATCGCCTTCCCCAGCGGCCGCCCGGCCGACGAGCTGTGCCCGGCCGACCTGGCGCACGTGGCCTGGGCGGCGCAGATGGGCACGGTGGTGTTCCACCCGTGGCCGGTGCGCGCCGCCGACACCGACCGCCCCGACGAGCTGCGCGTCGACCTCGACCCGCAACCCGGCACCGACTTCGCCGACGCGGTGACCGCCGCCGGTGAGCTGCGCGGGCTGCTCGACGAGCTGGGCGTGCCCGGCTGGCCGAAGACCTCCGGCGGCCGGGGCGTGCACGTCTACCTGCGCATCCAGCCGCGCTGGACGTTCGTGGAGGTGCGCCGGGCCACCATCGCGCTGGCCCGGGAGCTGGAACGCCGCCGCCCCGAGCTGGTCACCACCGCCTGGTGGAAGGAGGAGCGCGGCGAGCGCGTCTTCGTCGACTTCAACCAGATGGCGCGGGACCGCACGATCGCCTGCGCGTACTCACTGCGCGCCAACGGCCGCGCCACCGTCTCCACCCCGGTCGACTGGGACGAGCTGCCGCAGGTCGACCCGGACGACTTCCACCTCGGTACGGTGCCGGCCCGGTTCGCCGAGCGCGGTGACCCGCACGCCGGCATCGACGACGCCCCGTGGGACATCACGCCGCTGCTGGAGTGGGCCGAGCGGGACGCCGCCGACGGGCTGGGCGACATGCCTTATCCACCGGAATACCCGAAGATGCCCGGCGAGCCGAAGCGGGTCCAGCCGTCCAAGGACCGCGACCGCCCTCGCCCCTGACGCGGCTCAGCAGCGGTCAGACGGGCGGAGGCGGGCACGCCAGCACGGCGATCGAGTTCCCGGCGAACAGCCCCAGGTGCGGGTGCCCGGAGAAGATCCGGACCGCCTCGTCGTGCGAGTCCGCCTCCACGATCGCGTAGGCGATCAGGTTGTCCGTGAAGTCCTCGACGCCTTGCGCCGTGACCAGCTTCTTCCCGTACAGCGGAGCGCCGGGGTCGACGAGGGCGCTCTCGTTGGCCTGAGCCCATGCCGCCCAGGCGTTCATGAAGTCGGTCTGCTGCTGTTCGGTGAGGCCGGCCTTGTCGGCCTCGTCGGCGGCGCCGGTGAAGAGTGCCAGGAACCTGCCCATCCCGGCATGCTACCGACGGCCTCCTCCCGCCAGATCCAGCGCGCGCGGCTCCCTGCCCGAGACTCCGCGTGACGGGGCGGAGTGCCGGTCAGCCCAGTGCTTTGCGCAGCAGCGCTGTCAGCTGGTCCTGTTCGTCGGCGGAGAGTCGTCCGACCGCCGTGCGGGCGAAGGTGAAGGCTGTTGCGAATCGGTGGTTGATCTCGTCGCCTCTGGGGGTTCGCGCGACGAGTCGTGCGCGGCGGTCCCGGGGGTTCGGTTCGCGTGTCACGAGGCCGAGCGCTTCGAGGCGCACGACGATCTGGGTGATGTTGGAGGCATCGCAGCCGAGTTCCTCGGCCAGGGCGCCCATGCCGCGTCGTTCGTCGAGTCGTCCGAGCACGCATGCCTGCGCCGGGCTGAGCGACAGCCCGGCCGCGGCCGTCTCGTAGGCGCGGTCGTATTCGTCGACCAGGTCGAACAGGACCGCCTCGGCCTCGGACGAGGCGGTTACGGGTCCGTTCGGCAGCGCCATGGCACCCAGCCTAGAACAGTTACTTGATTCGCTCAAATAGCTGTGCTCCAATGATCCTTGATTCACTCAAGTAATGAGGGGGACCGATGGACGCGGACAACAGAGTCGAGCGCGCGGCGGGCGGCGCGATCGTGGAGCCGCAGATGAACGCGGTCGTCCTTGACCGGTTCGGCGGAGTCGACGCACTTTCGTCGCGCCGGATTCCTCTCCCGGAGGTCGGCGACGACGACGTCCTCATCCGGGTGGAGTTCGCCGGGGTCGGGTCCTGGGACGCGGGCGAGCGGGAGGGGGACTACGACGGCGTCTTCGGCGTCGCGTCGACCTTCCCCTACGTCCTCGGCTGGGACGCGGCAGGCACGGTGGCCGCTGTAGGACGCAACGTCACCCGGTTCGACGTGGGCGAGCGTGTCTATGCCGCGACGATGCCGGTGCCGCGTGGCGGGTTCTACGCCGAGTACGGCGTCGTCGACGCGGAGTTCGTGGCGCGCGTGCCCGACCGGATGCCGACCGAACAGGCCGGCGCGATGGCTTGGGATGCCCTGACCGCCCTGAGCGGCCTCGATCTGCTCGGCCTGCGGCCGGACGAGACGCTCATGGTCTTCGGAGCCAGCGGGGGCATCGGGCACCTGGCCGTGCAGCTGGCGCGGCACCGCGGCGTCCGAGTGCTGGCCGTGGCCTCGGGTGACGACGGTGTCGCCCTGGCCCGGCGGCTGGGCGCCGACGACGCCGTCAACGGTCGCAAGGACGATGTGCTGGCTGCGGCATTCGAGTTCGCACCAGGCGGGCTCGACGCGGCTCTGGTCACCGCGGGAGGCGAGACCGCCGAACGGTCTCTTCGCGCGATCAAGGGCTCGGGACGGGTCGCCTGGCCGAACGGTGTCTGGCCGATGCCGGCGACGTCGCCGGGCGCGAGGATCTCCCACTTCGACGGGGATCGAAGCCGCACTGCCACCGACCGGCTGAACGCGATCATCGAGGCGAGTTCGTTCGAGGTCCACGTCGCCCGGACCTTCCCGTTGGCGCGAGCCGGGGATGCGCATCGCGTCCTGGGCGGTCACTACGTCGGGAAGCTGGCCCTCAAGGTCGGATAGGACGCACCGAACGGCCCGAGGTCGACGCATGACCATCGCCGCCCCGGACTCCGCTCGAGGAGGCTCGGGGCGGCGATCGTCGTGCACGGCGTCCGCGCATGCTCTCCGGGTCTCGGGGCGAGAGTCGGCGGCCGATAACGATCATGTAACGGGCGCGAACCTTTTGCGGGGTGTCACTGCTCTCTCTCGGCATCGGCCCGCCGGGGCCAGGAGAGGACGTCGGATGAAGCTGGTGTGGAGGCGGGCGGTAGAGGCCCGTGGGCTGCTGCTCGCCGCCGCTGTCGCGGCACTCGTCGCGGTCGCGTTGGTCACCGGGCTCTCCGACTACAACCGCCGTGCGGTCGAGGCGGGCGCCCGCGCGGTGCTCGACGCCGCCCCGGCCGAGGAACGCAGCCTGCTGATCAGCGGCTCCGGCGGCGCCGACGCCGCCGCGTTCGCCGAGCGGGACCGGGCGGTACGGGAACAGTTCGCGAACGGGCTCGGCGGCGCTCCGGTCACCGTGGCCGGGACCCGCTCCGGTACCGGGCGGGAGCTGACCGGTGACGTGGGTGCCGCCCGTACCGACGACGATCCGATGTTCGCCAACCTGGCCACGCTCGACGACCTGCCCGCGCACGCCGAGCTGGCCGCCGGGGCGTGGCCGGTGCCCGGCAGCAACCCGTTGCAGGTGACGTTGCCGGAGAAGGTGGCCGCGCAACTGAGCCTGGAGGTCGGGGAGCGGGTGCCGCTGTACGACCGGGGCGCGGAGCGCGCCGGCACGGTGGTGGTCGTCGGCACGTGGCGGCCCCGGGACGCCGCCGAGGCGTACTGGCGGCTCGCCCCGGGGGTGGGGGAGAGCCAGGGCGACGCGGAGATCACCTCGTACGGGCCGTTCGCGCTCGACCCGGCCGACTTCGCCCGCACCTTCCCGGGCTCCACCTCGGCGGCCTGGGTGGTCGACCCCGACCTGGTGGCGGTCGAGCCGGCCCGGCTGCCCGCCGTGACCACAGCGCTGGACGAGATCACCGGGAAGCTGCCCGAGGCCACCGGCCTGGGCTCCTCGACACAGCAGGTCAGCCACCTGGACCGGCTCGTCGACCGGCTCAGCCGGGCCGACCTGGTGGGCCGGTCGGCGCTGCTCACCCCGCTGCTGCTGATCGTGGTGCTCGGCGGGTACGCGCTGGTGCTGGTGGCCGCGCTGCTCAACGAGGACCGGCGGGCGCAGACCGCGCTGCTGCGGGCCCGGGGCGCGGCCCGGGGGCAGATCGCCGGACTGGCCGTACGCGAGGCGACGCTCGTGGTGGCGCCGGCGCTGCTGCTGGCCCCGGCCCTGACCGGGCAGGCGATCCACTACCTGGGCGCGGACCTGGGGCTGGCCGACGGCGACCTGGCCCGGGTGTGGGTGGTCGCGGTCGGCGCGGCGGTGGGCTGCCTGCTCGCCATGGTGCTGCCGGCAATGCGCCGGGCCGGCACCTACGTCGCCGACATGGCGGCCCGGTCCCGTCCCTCCCGGGGAGCGGCGGTGCAGCGGGCGAGCGTGGACATCGTGCTGGTGGCGCTCGCCGTGCTCGCCTGGACCCAGCTGCGGCAGTACTCCTCGCCGCTGGCCGGCGCGAACGGCAGCCTCGGCATCGACCCACTGCTGGCGGCCGCGCCCACCATCGGCGTGCTGGCCGGCGCGGTGATCGCGCTGCGGCTGCTGCCGCCGACCACCCGGATCGCGGAACGCTTCGTGGACCGCCGGACGTGGAACGCCACCATGTTCGGCATGTGGCAGGCGGGCCGCCGCCCGCACGCCGGTCCGGTGCTGCTGCTCGCGCTCGCCGTCGGCGGCAGCACGCTCGCCTGGTCGCTCGTCGCCTCCTGGGAACGCTCACAGCGCGACCAGGCGCAGCACACGGTCGGCGCGGACCTGCGGCTGACCGAACGGGACGGCACCGCCCCCGCGGACCGGGCCGCCCAGCTGGCCGCCGTACCGGGCGTCGACCGGGTGCTGCCGGCCTGGCGCGACGACGTACGCCTGGGCCGTGAGGCCCGGCCGGCGACAGTGGTGGCGTTCGACGCCGCCGCCGCGAAGGGGATGATCCGGCTCGACGACGCCGGCGGTGACGCGTCCACCGGCGCCCTGCTGGACCGGCTCGCGAACGGCCGGACCGCGCCGGCCGGCGGCGTTGTGCCCGAGGGGGCGAAGACGCTGTCCGGCACCGTCCGCACGCCTGTCGACAGCATGTACGACCGGCCCCGGGTGACGGTGACCGCGTTGTTCACCACCGACGCCGGGGCCACCTGGCGGGTCCGGCTGGCCGAGGCCGACGGCGACGGGAAGCCGATGCGCTTCTCGGTGCCGGTGCCCGACAGCGGCGGCGCCCCGCTGCGCCTGGCCGGCTTCGAGGCCGACGGCGGCGACGCCACCGGCAGCTCCTACCGGCTGCTCCTGGACGAGCTGCGGCTCACCGACGCCGACGGAGGGGTCCTGCCGGTGCCGGTGGAGGGATCCTGGCGGGTGATCGACCCGGGCTCCGGGCCGCGCGGCACCGCCAAGGCGAGCCCGACCCGGATCGACGGGACGCAGGGCTTCGACGTGCCGGCCGGGCTGTTGCAGTTCGCCCGGGTGCCCTCGTCCCGGTTCGCGCTGGTGCCGCAGGCGCCGGACCGTCCGGTGCCGGTGCTCGTCACCCCCGGCGTCGCCGCCGCGATGAGCCTCAAGACCGGCGACACCGTCAAGCTGTCGGTCGCCGAGGTGACGGTCGAGGTCACGGTGGTCGGCCAGGTCGCCGCGGTGCCCGGCACCGGGGGCGACGGGGTGCTGCTGGACCTGCCCACCGCCACCACGCAGCTCCTCGAACGCAGCGGCGGCGTCCGGCCGGTGGCCGAGTGGTGGCTGGGCACCACGCCCGGCGGGCACACCGCCGCCGCTGACGCGCTCGCCCCGACCGGCGGCACGGTGCTGCTGGACCGCCGTGCGGTGGCCGCGGAGGCCGCCGAGGACCCGTACTGGCAGGGCGCGCGCACCGGGCTGCTGGCCGCCGCGCTCGGCTCGGTGCTGCTCGCCCTGGTCGGCCTGGCGGTCGACGTCTGGGCCACCACCCGGCGCCGGCTGACCGAGTTCGCCGTGTTCAACACGCTCGGCGCGAACACCCGGCTGCTGGCACGCGCGTACCTCGCGGAACAGACGTTCCTGGCCGCGATCGGCGTCGGCGTCGGGATGCTCGTCGGCGCCCTCGTCGCGGCCACCATGGTGCCGCTGGTGATCCTCACCCCGGCCGCCGGCCGGCCGGTGCCCGAGGCGGCCTTCACAGTGCCCTGGGTGCCGATCGGGACGACAGCCGCCGGGCTGCTGCTCGCCGCGCTCGCCTTCGCCGCCCTCATCACCACCGGCATCCGCCAGCGGGTCGCCGCCGCGCAGCTCCGGATCGGAGGAGAACGATGAGCCTTCCTGGTGCCGCGCGCCGGGTACGCGCATACGGCGGGCAGTTCCTGCTGCTCGCCGTCCTGACCCTGGTGACCGCCCTGCTGATCACCGGGGTGCCCCGGGTCGCCGACCGGCTGACCGGGCAGGGGCTCACCGAGTACGTGGCCGGGCAGCCGGTGGCCCGCCGCGACCTCACGTACAGCACCGCGCCGACCGCGTTCCCGCCGTCGACCCGGGCCGCCGTGACCGGTCACGCGGCCGAGCTGGCCGGGATCGAGGAGGCGATGCCCGCCGAGGTCCGGGACAGCATCGGCCAGCGCTGGTACGTCGCCCAGACCGTCCCCGGACGGCTGCGCGGCCCGACGCTCGCCCCCGAGAAGGGGCTGATCGACGTGCACCTGCGTGCCGGTACCGGCATCAAGGAGGCGGCCACCCTGGTCGACGGGCGGTGGCCGGAACGCCCCGCCGCCCCGGCCCGCACGGTCGAGGTGACGCTCGCCGAGACGATCGCCGGCACGCTCGGCGTGAAGACCGGCGACCGGTTCCAGCTCCTGATCCTCGATCCGGACGACAACGTGCTCAAGTCCCTCCCGGTCCGACTGGTCGGCGTGTGGCGGCCGAACGACCCGGCCGACGGCGTCTGGGACACGCTGCCGTCGATGCTCAAGCTCACCCCGCCCGAGGGCGACGGCGACCCGTTCGTGGGCGTCGCCTACACCGCCGACGGCGGCGTCGACGAGGCCGTCGCGACCGGTTGGCCGGTCAGCTTCGGCTGGCGGTACCGGATCGCCCCGGACCGGCTCGAACCGGGCCGCCTCGACGCGCTGATCGCCGGTGTCGACGGGCTGGAGCGCAGCCGTCCCGCCGTGGCGACGCTCAGCCAGGGCGTGGACATCGCGCTGCGGCGCTTCGCCGACTCGCTCGCCGCCGCGCGTACCCTGCTCGCGGTCATCGCGGCCGGGCTGCTCGCCACGCTGGCCGGGCTGACGCTGCTGGCCGCCCGGCTGGCCGCGCGCCGCCGCCGCGCCGAGTTCCACCTGATCCGGGCACGCGGCGGCTCCACCGGCGCGGTGCTGCGCCGCGGCCTGGCCGAGTCGCTGCTGGTGCTGCCGGCCGCGGCCGGGATCGGCTGGCTGCTCGGCGGGCTGCTGCCCGGCACCGGGGCGTCGTGGCGCTGGGTGGTGATCGCCGGGCTCCTGGCCACGCTGCTGCCGCCACTGGCCGCGCTCGCCGTCGGCCGCCGGGCCGGTGGGCGTTCCGACCTGGGCGGCCGGTCGCCGGCCGTCCGGCTCACCGTCGAGGTGGCGGTGCTCGGGCTCGCCGTGCTCGGCGCGTTCCTGCTGCGCCGGCGCGGGCTCACCGCCGGTTCGGTGGACCCGCTGCTCGTCTCGGTGCCGGTGCTGCTGGCGATCGCGGCGGCGCTGCTGGCGCTGCGCGCGTACCCCTGGCCGTTGCGGCTGGTCAGCCGCGTCGCCGCCCGGGCGCGCGGCAGCGTCGCGTTCCTCGGCACCGCCCGGGCGGGCCGGGCCGCGACCACCGGGCCGCTGGTCGTGGTGGTGCTGGCCGTCGCCACCGCCGCGTTCTGCGGCGTGGTCGCGACCGGCATCGAGACCGGCCGGGACACCGCCGCCGCCCAGGCCGTGCCCGGTGACCTGCTAGTGGGCGGGGAGCGCTTCACGCCGGACACCGCCGAGAAGCTGGCCGAGCTGCCGGGGGTACGCGCTGTCGCGCCGCTGCTCACGGTGCCGGCCGAACGCCCGTACTCCGACCGCGCCGGACGTCCCGCCCCGATCACCGAGATGCGTGTGGTGCTGGTGGACGGGGAGCGGTTCGCCGAGGTGGCACGGGAGGCCGGCGTACCGGTGAGCGTGCCCGACGCGGTGCGGGCCCGCACCGACGGGAACAGCCCGCTGCCGGCGCTGGTGTCCCCCGCGGTGGCCGAGGAGCTGGCCGCCGCCGGGCTCGCCGACGCCCGGGGTGAGCGGCCCGCCTGGCTGGACGTACAGGGCAACCGGCTGCCGGTGCGGACCGCCGCCACCGTCGACGAGTTCGCGCTCGTGGGCGAGGGCGTACGCCGGTTCGTGGTGCTGCCGTGGCCGGCGTTGCCGGCCGACGCGCCGCACCAGCTCGCGCCCACCGGTTTCGTGCTCGCCGGGTCCGGCGTGGACGCGGCCGAGGTGGACCGGGTCGCGCGGGAGGGGCAGCGCCGCTACCTGCGCATCGGCGGGGTCGACACCGGCGACAAGGCCCGCGCGCCGGAGGTGACGACCCGTTCGGCGGTGCGCGCCGACCTGGGCGGCAGCGGCGTGAACGGCCTGCTGGTGTTCGGGTTCGTGCTCGGCGCCGGCGGCGGCGCCGCGCTGGGGCTGCTCGGGCTCGCGCTCGCGGTGCTCGCCGGGGCCCGCTCGCGCGGGCAGGTGCTGTCCCGCCTGCGCACCATGGGCCTGTCCCGCCGGCAGTGGCGTGGACTGCTGATGGTGGAGCTGACGCCGCTGGTGCTGGTGTCGGTGCTCACCGGAGCGGTGGTCGGCGCGTTGCTGCCACTGCTGCTCACGCCGGTGCTCGGCCTGCCCGCCTTCACCGGGGGCGTGGACGTGCGCCCCAGTTTCGAACCCGGCCTGGTGGCCGGGGTGTCGGTCCTGGCCATGCTGGCCCTCGGCTTCGCGATCACCGTGGAAGCCGTGAACAACCGCCGGTTGCGCCTCGGTGAGGTGCTGCGGCTCGGAGAGGAGAGCTGACATGACCGCGACCGCTTCCGGTCACCCGGGCCCGGCGCGTCTCACGCCGCGCGACGAACCGTCGTCCGCCGTACCGGACCTGGCGTCACTGCAACAGCGTGCCGCGCAGCGCGCCGCCGAACGGGCCGGCGGGCGCGACCGGCTGCGCGGGCACATCGTCTGCGACGGTCTGGTGCGCATCTTCAAGACCGAGGGCGTCGAGGTCGTCGCCCTCCAGGGCCTCGACCTGGTCATCGACCGGGGCGAGCTGGTCGCGATCGTGGGCGCCTCCGGCTCCGGCAAGTCGACGCTGCTGAACATCCTGTCCGGCCTGGACACCCCGACCGCCGGCATCGCCCGGGTCGCCGACTACGACCTGCTGTCGCTGTCGAACAAGCGGCGGCTGGCGTACCGGCGGGACGTGGTCGGGTTCATCTGGCAGCAGACCGGCCGCAACCTGCTGCCGTACCTGACCGCGCTGGAGAACGTGGAGCTGCCGATGAAGCTGGCCGGACGGGCCGGTGGCGGGCGCAAGCGGCGCGAACGGGCCCGTGAGCTGCTGGACATGGTCGGCGTCGGCTACTGCGCGGACCGCCGGCCGGGCCAGATGAGCGGCGGTGAGCAGCAGCGCTGCGCGGTCGCCGTGGCGGTGGCCAACGACCCGGAGATCCTCTTCGCCGACGAGCCGACGGGCGAGCTGGACGAGGCCACCGGCGCCGAGGTCTTCGCCGCGCTGCGCACCATCAACGCCGAACTGGGGGTCACCATCGTGGTGGTCACCCACGACCACGCCGTGGCCGGCCAGGTCCGCCGTACCGTCGCGATCCGCGACGGCCGGACCGCCTCCGAGGTACGCCGGACCGCGCGCGTCACCGCCGACGGCGGCACCGAGATGGTCAGCGAGGAGTACGCGGTGCTGGACCGCACCGGCCGGATGCAGTTGCCGGCGCAGTTCGTGGAGGCGCTGTCGCTGCGCGACCGGGTCCGGCTCAACCTGGAACCCGACCACGTCGAGGTGCGCCCCGGCGACCGGGCGCACGGCGAGGAGAGTGAGTGATGACCGACCAGACAGTGGTGCTGCCGGTGGTGCCGGCGTCGGCCGTCGAGGACGTGGTCCGGGTCGAGGGGGTGAGTCGCACCTTCGGCAGGGGCGAGCACGCCGTGCACGCCGTGCGGGACGTCTCGTTCACGGCGGGACGCGGCGAACTGGTCGCGGTCCGGGGCCGCTCCGGCGCCGGCAAGACCACGCTGCTGAACCTGGTCGGCGGCCTGGACCGGCCGGACTCCGGCCTGATCCGGGTGGCCGGGCACGACGTCACAGCGGCCGGCGAGCGGGAGCTGCTGTCGCTGCGCCGGGGCACGATCGGGTTCGTGTTCCAGACGTTCGGCCTGGTGCCGATCCTGTCCGCGGCGGAGAACGTCGGGGTGCCGCTGCGGCTGGCCAAGGTGCCTGCGGCCGAGCGGGAGCAGCGGGTGGCGGTGCTGCTGGAACTGGTCGGGCTGGGCGGGCACGCCGCGCAGCGCCCGTACGAGCTGTCCGGCGGCCAGCAGCAGCGCGTGGCGGTGGCCCGGGCGCTGGCGAACGAACCGGACCTGCTGATCGCCGACGAGCCGACCGGTCAGCTCGACTCCGAGACCGGGCGGTCGATCATGGACCTGCTCCGGGCGGTGGTGCACGCCCGCGGCATGACCGCGCTGGTGGCCACGCACGACCCGGCACTGATCGAGCTGGCCGACCGTACGCTCACGCTGCGCGACGGCCGGCTCGTCTCGGAGGACTGACCCGTCCGCCGGGCCGCCACCGGGGCGGCCCGGCGCCGGGCAGCGGCCGGCCCGGCGAAGGTTCGCGGCCGGGTCAGAGCGCCAGTTTCATGCCCTCGTGGCTGGTCACGAAGCCCAGGTCGCGGTAGAACCGGTGCGCGTCGGCGCGCTGCTTGTCGGTGGTGAGCTGCACCAGCGCGCAGCCGCGCTCGCGGGCCCGGTCGATCGCCCAGCGCATCATCGTCCCGCCCAGCCCGCGGCCGCGCCGGTCGGAGCGCACCCGCACCGACTCGATCAGGCACCGTTCGGCACCGTGCCGGCCCAGCCCCGGGATGTACGTGAGCTGGAAACAGCCGACCAGCTCCCCGCCGTCCTCGGCGACGATCAGCTGGTTGCGCGGGTCGGCGTCCAGGTCGGCGAAGGCCCGCTCGTACGCCTCGTCCACCTCGGGCAGGTCGCGGGTGCGGCCCAGCACGTCGTCGGCGAGCAGCGCGAGCACGGCGGGCAGGTCGGCGCGGACCGCCTCCCGGAAGATCACCTCGGTCACCCGGCCAGCCTGGCACAGTGCCTTGCGCCGGTGTGGCCCGGGCGGCGTCCCGACGTGTCGTCCGGTCGTGTCGCCTGGTCGTGTCGCCCGGCCACGGCCGGGCGGTCGCGTCGTCCGGTCGCGTCGTCCGGTCGCGTCGTCCGGTCGCGGCGGCCGTGGTCAGTCGCCGTCCAGCCAGCTGCGCAGTGCCCACCACCAGTGCACGGTCTCCGGCACCGTGCACCGCGCCCCCTCCTCGACCGGTGGCCCGCCGGTCAGCTCCCGCAGCCGCCGCAGCCGGTAGCGCACCGTGTTCGGGTGGACGTGCAGCGCGGCGGCGGTCTGGTCCAGCCGCTGACCGTGGTGCAGCCAGGCGAGCGCGGTGCCGGCCAGCTCCCGGTGGAAGCCGTCGGCCGGGTCGAGCGCGCCGAGCAGCGTGCCGCGCAGCAGTTCGGCCAGCAGCGGCTGGGCGGCCAGCGCGGTCTCCCCGGCCAGGTCGGTGACCCGACGCAGCCCGCGCAGCCGCCGGTTGGCCGCCGTGGCGAGCGCCGCCAGGCAGAGCGCGTACATGGCCGGGGCCCGCTCCAGCGGCTGTGCGGGCGCCACCAGCGTCAGCAGGTCGGCCGGTACGGCGTCGGGCGGTCGCGGGAGCAGCCCGGCCAGCCGGTCCCCGACCGTGCCGAGCAGGCCGCCCCGCGCGGTGAGCTGCCGGTGCAGGGCGTACGCCCGGACCGGGTCCGGTGGCACGGCGACCAGGCAGTGGTAGCGCCCGTCCGGCCGCAGCCCGAACCGGGTCAGCTCGGCCGGGGGCAGGCCCGCCGGGCCGTCACGCAGCAGCCGCCGCAGCAGCTGCGCCCGGGCCGCCGCCCCGGTGCGCACCAGTTCCCGCTCGGCGCTGCGGTGCCCGTCGACCACGGCCCGCTCCACCGCCGCGGCGTACCGGCCGATGGTGAGCAGCCCCTCCAGCAGCACCTCGTCGGGGATGCCGGCGGCCCGGCCGTGCCGGACCACCAGCTCCACCGCCCGGTCCCGCCCGGCCTGCACGCCGCGCAGCAGCCCGGCGACGGAGACGCCCTGCGCCGCCCGGTCCGCGCCCAGCCGGCGGGCCTCGGCGAAGTCCCGCCCGGCCGGATCCTCGTGGCGTTCCAGCGCGCCGAGACCGCTGGTCAGCAGCAGGACGACCTGACGGCGTACCTCGTCGGCGGGCAGCCGGGCCACCTCGGGGGAGTCCGCGCGGGCCGCCCGCGCCACCTCGTCGAGCGCGGCCGGATCGGCGGACAGGTCGCGCAGCAACGCGCCGAACGTCGGGGCCTGTCCGGTACGGGTCATCGGCGTCCGCCGCCCTCCGGTTGTCGACACGGCACAACCGGGCCGCCCGGGCGTTGGCGTCAGTTCCCTAGCCCCGGCGGCCGGCCGGTTGCTCTCCTGGTTGTTACCGCAAGGTAACACCGCTCGCGCCACTGAGAAACGTCGATGTCCTACCGGCTGCCAGGAGGCGTCCATGACACCCGTGCCACCCCGCCCGTCCCGCTCCCGCCGCCGTGCCGGCCTCGCCGTCCTGGCCGCGCTCGCCCTGGTCGCGCCGGCGCCGCTGGTGACGGCCCCCGCGCCGGCCACCGCCGCGGTCGCGCTCCAGGAGGTGATGTTCGTCGGCAACAACTGGGACGGCACCGCCGACATCATCCGGTCCCGTGGCGACTACGCCAGGCTCGGCCGGATCAACGTGATCCCGGACCGCGCCGCGCGCCTGCGCGAGATCTACCTCAACCCGATCAAGCTGGCGTTCTTCCTCGGCATCCGGCAGGGCCCGGGAGAGGGCCACGACCAGCTCATCGACGACATGTACACCACGCCGGACGGCACCGCGCTCGTGGTGTCCCGGCCCAGCTTCGCCGACGTCGTCTCGATCGACCTGGCCACCGGCGCGCTGCGCTGGCGGTTCCCGGTCTCCGGCTACCGCGCCGACCACATGGCCGTCTCGCCCGACGGCACCCGCGTCGCGGTCTCCGCCTCCACCTCCAACACGGTGCACGTGCTGGACATCCGCACCGGCGCGCAACTCGGCTCGTTCGGCGCCGGCGACAAGCCGCACGAGAACATCTACACCGACGGCGGCACCCGGCTGTGGAACATGTCCATCGGCGAGGTCAACACCGACCTGGACGCGCCGTGGCTCGACTGGACCAAGGGCGACCGCCGGATCACCGTCGCCGACACCGGCACGTACCAGGTGGTCAAGGTGATCGACATGCGGGACCGGCTGGACGCCGCCGGCCGCCGGGATCTCTCCGACGCGGTCCGCCCGGCCGTTTTCACCCCCGACGGCAGCCGGCTCTACTTCCAGGTGTCCTTCTTCAACGGCGTGGTCGAGTACGACGTGGCCACCGACCGCGTCACCCGCGTCGCCACGCTGCCGAAGAACCCGGCCACCAGCGAGGACCGCACCACCTGGGTCAACGACTCCCGGCACCACGGCCTGTCGATGAGCCCCGACGGCACCCGGATCTGCGTGGCCGGCACCATGGACGACTACGCCACCGTGATGGACCGGGCCACGCTGCGGGAGGGCCCGCTGGTGTCCGCGAGCAAGCCGTACTGGGCCACCGTCAGCGGGGACGGCCGCGACTGCGTGATCTCCGAATCCGGCGCGGACCAGGTCACCGCGATCAGCTTCGCCACCGGGCAGAAGGTCGCGAGCGTCCCGGTCGGCGACCACCCCCAGCGCGTCCGCATCGGGCACATCCCGGAGGGCTGGACGCCCCCGGCCGCCGGCTGACCGGCGGCCGGACCGTCACCGGGCGGGGCAGCGCAGCCCCTCCCGGGGGACGGTGAGCGAGATCAGGTACGCGTCGACGGCCGACGTCACGCACGACGTCTGCGGGTAGGCGGTGTGCCCCTCGCCGTCCCAGGTCAGCACCCGCCCCACCCCGAGCATGGACGCGAGCGCGGGCGTCTGCTCGTACGGCGTGGCCGGGTCACCGGTGGTGCCGACCACCAGGATCGGAGGCGCGCCGTCCGCCCGGCCGGTCGGGTACGGATCCCGCTCGCCGGGCCACTCCACGCAGCCCAGCATCCCCACCGCCAGCGCGGGACCGAACAGCGGATACTTCTGCCGCCACTGCGACTGCAACGAGCGGACCTGCTCGCGGGTCGGCTTCTCGGTCTCGTCGGCGCAGTTGACCGCCAGGTTCGCGTCGAACAGGTTGGAGTAGTGCCCGTCGGGCTCGCGGCCCGCGTACGCGTCGGCCAGCTTGAACACGCCGTCCGGGTCGCCGCCCTGGAGGTCGTCGATCGCCCGGGCCAGCTCCTGCCAGCCCTGCTCGGTGTAGAGCGACGAGATCACCGCGTAGAAGACCCACCCGGGGGTGGCCTTGCGGCCGTCCTGCGCGCGTGCCGGGGAGGCCTTCGCCTTGGCGATCGCGTCCGTGACCGCACCCCGGGCGTCCGGGGCGATCGGGCAGCGGCCGGCGTTCGCCGCGCACCACCTGGTGAAGTTGTCGAACGCCCGCTCGAAGCCCTTCGCCTGGCTCTCCGACCCGGCGATCAGCTTCTGCTGCGGGTCGACCGCGCCGTCGAGCACCAGGGCGCGCACACGCTGCGGGTAGAGCTGCGCGTAGGTGGCGCCGAGCAGCGTGCCGTAGGAGTAGCCGAGGTACGTCAGCTTGTCGTCGCCGACCGCCGCCCGGACCGCGTCCATGTCCCGTGCGGCCTGCTCGGTGCCGTAGAGCGGGAGCTGGTCGCCGTACTTCGCGCCGCATCGCTCGCCGATGCGCCGGTTGAGGCCGACGAAGCCGTCGAACGACGACTGGCTCTCCGGGTCGGGGTCGTAGCCGAAGCTGGCGTCCAGGTCGGCGTCGGAGATGCACTTGACCGGGCTGGACCGGGCCACCCCGCGCGGGTCGAAGCCGACGATGTCGAACCGGTCCGTGACCGCCGTCGGCAGGCCGCCGAACGCCGGGCCGAAGGACAGGTAGACGGCGGTGTCGACGCCGGACGCCCCGGGACCGCCCGGGTTGATCACCAGCGAGCCGATCCGGTCGCGCTGCTTGGTCGAGCGGGCCCGGATCAGCGCGATCTCGAACGTCTCGCCGGCGCCCGGCCCGGCGGTCGCGCCGGTGGTGGCCCCGGTGCCCCAGTTGCGCGGCACGGCGATCCGGGCGCAGTCGTAGCGCATGTCCGCCGCGCCCCGCCCGACCAGCTCGTCGGGCACCTCCGGGCAGGCCCGCCACTCCGGTGCGGTGCCCGGCGGAGCGGCCTCGCCCTCGCTCTCGGCACGCGGGGCGAACGCCGGCAGTGTGCAGCCGGCGGTGAGCACCACCGCCGCGACGAACGCGGCCAGGACGGGCCGGAACCGGCGGGGCCGGTCGGGGAAGCGGGTCACGTGGGCGCCCTCCATGATCGTGTCGACCGTCAGGCTACGCCCGGCCGCGGGTGTCACCGACCGTCGCCGCCGGATCGCCGCGCAGCACCTCGTCGACGTCGTAACGGATCGGGCGGTCGAGCTGGCCGTAGTCGCAGGAGCGGGGATCACGGTCGGGACGCCAGCGCAGGAACCGGGCGGTGTGCCGCAGCCGGTCGCCCTCCATCGCGTCGTACGCCACCTCGACCACCAGCGCCGGGCGCAGCGGCTCCCACTCCAGGTTCTTGCCGCCGGTCCACCGGCTCACCCCGCCCGGGATGCGCTGACCCCGCTCGTGGTCGCCGTGCACCCACGGGTGCTCGCCGCCGACGTCGCGGTACGGCTCCAGCTCGTCGAGCAGCTCCTGGCGGCGGGCCATGGTGAACGAGGAGCTGACGCCGATGTGGTGCAGCACGCCGTCGTCGTCGTAGAGGCCGAGCAGCAGCGAGCCGACCACCGGACCGGACTTGTGCCAGCGGAAACCGGCCACCACCGCGTCCATCGTGCGCGCGTGCTTGACCTTGAACATGAGCCGCTTGCCCGGCTCGTACGGCAGGTCGGCCGGCTTGACGATCAGCCCGTCCAGCCCGGCGCCCTCGAACACGTCGAACCAGCGGCGGGCCGTCTCCGGGTCGGTGGTCACCTGGGTGACGTGCACCGGCGGCCGCACCCCGGACAGCGCCTGCTCCAGCCGCTCGCGGCGCCGGGGATAGGGCTGGTCCGTGAGCAGCTCGTCGTCGATCGCCAGCAGGTCGAACGCGACGAAGTCGGCCGGGGTGGTCTCGGCCAGCATCTTGACCCGGGAGGCGGCCGGATGGATCCGCTGGGCCAGCAGCTCGAAGTCGAGCCGGGGCTGCCCGCCCGGGCCGTCCCGGCGGATCACGATCAGCTCGCCGTCGACCGCGCACCGGGGCGGGAGCTGCCGCCGGGCCTGCTCGACCACCTCGGGGAAGTAGCGCGTCATCGACTTGCCGCCCCGGCTGGCCAGCTCGACCTCGTCGCCGTCGCGGAACACGATGCAGCGGAAGCCGTCCCACTTCGGCTCGTAGGTCAGGCCGTCGTCGGTGGGCAGCTCGGCCACGCTCTTGGCCAGCATCGGCTCGACCGGAGGGTTGATCGGCAGGTCCACGGCGACCAGTCAACCAGACCCCACCGACAGTGGTGAGGCAGATCACCGCCGGTGGCCGGGCGGCGTGTCCCGTCGCGGCCGCGTTCGTCACCGTCGCCCGAATGGTGAAACCGCAGGTCAGAGCTACCGTCGCGGCGTGCCGGAGTGGAGTTGCGGATGCTGCGGGCGCTGGCGGGTCAGCGTCGAGCTGATCCGTGGCCGCTACCGCTACCGGCTGGCGCACCACTACCCGCCCCAGCACGGCGGCGGCGCGAACGTCCTCGGCGAGGTCGGCTCGGTGGCCGAGCTGGAGCGCCTGCTGAAGCGGTACGCCCCGGTCACCCTGGCCGACCTCCGCGAAGCGGCCTGACTCTCCGGCCGACCCGGCGAACCGCCGATCTTGGAGTTGTGGCACCTCATAGATCTCGCCGAACGGACATCCTGGGCGCCACAACTCCAAGATCGACGAGAGCGGTCGAGCGGGGCGAGCGGGGC
>NZ_RCVK01000088.1:0-4958 GCF_003667485.1 Micromonospora sp. BL1 | reverse complement strand
ACATGGATCATGCCGACCACCGCCCCGCCGCCGATCTTGCACTTGCAGCCCTCGGGATGCCGGGAATGACCACTCTGTCGGGGCACCAACCGCAAGATCGCGGGTGCGCCGACGCGGCGGTGGTCGGCATGATCCATGTGGTGACGGGCCGTCGTCGGCGGGGCCGACTAGGCTTGCGGAGGTTTGGCGTCCCACGGGACGACGGCGGCGAGGGGAGACGCGGCATGGCGTGGAGCTGGCGGTACGAGGGCACGAACGGCGACGCGGTCGACGGACCCGCCGAATCGTTCACGAGCCAGGCGGACGCCGAGTCGTGGATCGGCCAGGCCTGGCGGGAGCTCGCGGCATCCGGCGTCACCACAGTCGTGCTGGTCGAGGACGACCGGGTGGACTACCGGATGAGCCTGCAACCCCCGGCCGAATGACCGGCTACGACCGCCCGGGCGAACCGCTGATCCTCGGCGTGCCCCGGGCGGCGTTCCGGCCGAGCCCGATCTTCCTGGCCCTGGTCGCGCTGTTCGTCGCCTCCGGGGCGATGACCTGGAACCGGTACGGCAACGTCGGCTTCGACGTGTTCCTCTTCGTCGTCTCCGGCTGGCTGGTCTCGCTGTGCCTGCACGAGTACGCGCACGCTGTGGTCGCGTACCGGTCCGGTGACCGGGACATCGCGCACCGGGGCTACCTCACGCTCAACCCGCTGAAGTACACCAGCCCGCTGCTGTCGATCGTGCTGCCGGTGGTCGTGGTGCTGCTCGGCGGCATCGGCCTGCCCGGCGGCGCGGTCTGGGTGGACCGGCACGCCATCCCCGGCCGGCTGCGGCACACGCTCGTCAGCCTCGCCGGGCCGGCCACGAACGTGCTGTTCACGCTGGTGCTGGTGGCAGCCGTGGCGTGGGGGCCGGAGCTGGGCGGGCCGCTGGAGTTCTGGGCCGGCGTCGGGCTGCTCGCGTTCCTCCAGCTCACCGCCAGCGTGCTCAACCTGCTGCCGGTGCCGGGCCTGGACGGCGGCAACATGCTCCAGCCCTGGCTCAGCCCCGCCTACCGGCGGATGTACGACCTGTTCGCCCCGTACGGCTTCATCCTGCTGTTCGCGCTGCTGTGGAGCCCGCAGATCAACCGGGCGTTCTTCGGCGCGGTCTTCGCCGTCGGCGACGCGCTCGGCCTGCCGCGCGAGCTGTACCAGATCGGCTACGCCCTGATCCGCTTCTGGGAGTAGCCACCCGGTCGTTCCCGGGCCGGTGCGAGCCGGCCCGGGAACGAGGCGACGTCACGGGCGCTGAGCCGGGCTCTCGGTCTTCGACGGGTCCCGCTCGGTGACCGGCTCGACGATCTCGTCGATCGCCTTGAGCAGGTCGGCGTCGAGCTTCACGCCCGCCGCCTTCACGTTGTCGTGCACCTGCTCCGGCCGGGACGCGCCGACGATCGCCGAGGAGACGTTCGGGTTCTGCAGCACCCAGGCGACGGCGAGCTGCGCCATGGTCAGCCCGGCCTGCTCGGCCAGCGGCTTGAGCCGCTGCACGCGGGTGAGCACGTCGTCGGTCATGAACCGCGCGATGAACCCGGCGCCGGACTTCTCGTCGGTGGCGCGGGAGCCGGCGGGCGGCGGCTGGCCCGGCAGGTACTTGCCGGACAGCACACCCTGGGCCATCGGCGACCAGACGATCTGGCCGATGCCCAGCTCCTCGCTGGTGGGGATCACCTCGGTCTCGATGACCCGCCACAGCATCGAGTACTGCGGCTGGTTCGAGATCAGCGGGATGCGCAGCTCGCGGGCGAGCGCGTGCGCCTCGCGCAGCTGGGACGCCTTCCACTCGGAGACGCCGATGTAGTGCGCCTTGCCAGAGCGTACGACGTCGGCGAAGGCCTCCATCGTCTCCTCCAGCGGGGTGCTGTAGTCGTAGCGGTGGGCCTGGTAGAGGTCCACGTGGTCGGTCTGGAGGCGGCGCAGCGAGCCGTCGATCGACTCCATGATGTGCTTGCGGGACAGACCCCGGTCGTTGCGGCCCGGACCGGTCGGCCAGTAGACCTTGGTGAAGATCTCCAGCCCTTCGCGACGCTCGCCCTTGAGCGCGCGGCCGAGCACCGACTCGGCGCGGGTGCCCGCGTACACGTCGGCGGTGTCGAACGTGGTGATGCCGCTGTCGAGGGCGGCGCGGACGCACGCGACCGCCGCGTCCTCCTCGACCTGCGAGCCGTGGGTGATCCAGTTGCCGTACGAGATCTCGCTGACCATCAGGCCGGAGCGGCCCAGGTGACGGAATTCCATGCTCCCGACCCTAGACCCGCCCGGTCCCCGACGCCGTCCGGCGCTCCCCGCCCGGCGGCGTGGACGGCCCGGCGGGTCGCGGGCGGTCCGGCCGACGTGCCGGGCGCGGGTCAGAGCACCGGGCTGGCGTCGGTGAGCAGCCGGTCGATCTCCGCGACCACCGCCGCGCGGCCCGGGTGCACCGGGTCGATCAGCGGCTCGCCGCGCCGGTCCAGCGCGCCCCACCGGCCCGACTCGGTCGCGACCAGGAACGCCACCGGATGCACCACCACCGTCGGGTACGCCGGTGTCACCACCACCCGCCCGGCCCGGTCCACCACGCCCCGGCGGCCGGCCAGCTCCACCACCGCTAGGCCGTCGGCGGTGAACCCGTCGACCTCCCGCCCGTCGGCGAGCGGCGTGCCGAGACGGTGGTAGCGGGTCGGCACCACCACCTCGCCGGTGAGGTCCACCGCGCCCCAGCCGCCGTTCTGCCGTACCGCCGCCAGGCCGTTGCGGAACGGCCGGGCCTCCTCGTACCCGGGCGGGATCTTCACGATGTTCATCCGGTCGACGGCCATCCACCGGCCCTTGCCGTCCATCGACACCCAGGACAGCCCCTCCGAGAAGGGCACCACCGACCGGTAGCCGTTGTTCGCCTCGATCAGCGCCGCCCCGGACGTGTCGATGAGCGCCCACCGGGACGCCTCCGGCCGGCGCACCCAGGCCAGTCCCTCGTGGAACGGCTGCGCCTCGGCGTACCGGTGCGCGATGACCATCTCGCCGGCGGCGTCCGCGTACCCCCAGAGCTGCTGCTCCTCGTCGAACGTCGCCACCGGCGGACGCGGGGTGCCGAGCACCTCCTCGGGCCGGCGCGGCGGCGGGCCGAAGCCGACCGCGGCGGCCCGCTCCGCGACCGCGTCCAGCGCGACCTCGACCCGCGCGTTCAGCTGCGCGTCCTCGCCGTGACGCAGGTCCAGCGCCCGCTCGAAGTGCAGGCACGCCTCGGTCAGCCGGCCCTGGTCGTAGCAGCACCGCCCGGCGTGCTCGTGCAGCAGCGCACGCAGCCGGTCCGGCAGCTCCGGCGAGTTCGCCTCCGCGAAGAGCCGGTCCGCCTCCGCGTGGTCACCCCGCCACCGCAGCGCCTCCGCGAGGCGCGCGCGGGCCAGCGCGGTCCGCCGGAACTCGCCAGTGGCCTCCGCGTACGTGACGGCCAGCCGCGCGTCCCCGAGCGCGTCGTCCAGGTCACCGAGGATCCGGGACGCCACCGCGCGCAGGCTGAGCAGCCGGGCCCGGCTGCGGTTGTCGAGTGTGGTGTCCAGCTTGCCGGTGAGCCCGTCCCGGATCACCCGCAACTGCGCCGGGTCCGGGGCCTGCTCGCGCAGCGTACGCGGATCCAGTTCCCAGCCGACCGCGGCGAGCGCCCGCTCCGGGTCCACCGGAGGCGGCGGCGCGGCGTCCGCCGCAGGTTCCGCGTCGTCGTCGGTTCCGGCTTCCTCCGGGGTACGCGGTTCCTGCGCGTCGTCGGCGCCGGCCGCGTTCGGTACGCCGTCGCCGGTGTCGGCCTGCGCCTGTCCCTGGTGCGCGTGTCGGTTGTGGTCGGCGTGCCCTGGCCCGTCGTCGAGGGTGTCGTTGTGGTCGGTGCCGGCGTGTCCTGGTGCGTCGTCGGCGGTGTCGCCGTGGTCGGTGCCGGCGTGCTGATGTTCGGCCGGTTCGGTGCTGCTGCCCCCGGTGCCGGTCGGGGTGCCGACGTGCGCGTCGGGTGTGCTGCCGGGGACGGCGATCCCGTCCGTGGTGGGCGAAGGCTGCGCGGGCGTGTTGTCGACCTGCTCGGCATCGGCCGTCGTCTCGGCTTGCACGGCACCGGCGGTCGTTTCGGCTTGCGCGGCATCGGCCGTCGTCTCGGCTCGCGCGGCATCGGCCGTTGTGCCGGGCTGCTGGGGAGCGGGTGGTGTGGCACCGGTGCGGTCGGCATCGGCGGTGCCGTCGGTCGCCGTCGGTTCCTCGGCCGTGTCCGCGGCGGTGGTCGCCCGCGCCGTCTCGTCGGCGGTGGTCTGCGGTGCCGCGCCGTCCTGGCGGACATCGGCGGTGCCGGAGGAGGCGACAGCGTTCGGAGTGCGCTGCGGACCGGGGCCGGGCAGGCCGGATGCCGCCGCCACCGCGATGTACGGCTCGGGATCAGCGGCCGACCTGTCGGTTTCGCTTGTGGGAGTGCCGGCCTCTGCGGTCGGCCGCTCGGCCGCCGGGATGATCGGCGTGTCCACTGATCCGGGCGGTGAGCCGGTGGTCGTTGCGGCCTCGGCCGATGCGCCTGCGGCGGGCGCGGTGACGATCGATGCCGATGCCGATGCCGATGCCGATGCCGCTGCGGGCGGGGGTGCTGTTGCTGTTGCTGTTGCGGGTGCCGGTGCCGGTGCCGGGGTCGGGGTCGGGGTCGGCGGTGTGTCGGAGGTGCTTGCGGGTTCGCTGGAGCTGGTGGGTGCGGGTGTGTTCGAGTCGGCGGCGGGGGCGGTGCCGGTGTTCGACATGGCCGACGTACCGCTCGCGATGCCGGTGTTCGACACGGCCGTGCCGCTTGTGACGTCCACTCTCGACATTGCCGACGTGCTGCTTGTGATGCCGCCGTCGAGTGGCGGAGTGGAGTCGGCTTGCAGGTCGGCGTCGCCGGTCGACGGGGCGGCCGGGAGCGGCGGGGTGGCCGGGAGCAGCAGGG
>NZ_RCVK01000408.1:0-4978 GCF_003667485.1 Micromonospora sp. BL1 | reverse complement strand
GCTGTAGGCCTCGGTCGGGGTGCCAGCTCTCTATCAGGAGGTGGTCGGGTGGGTTGCCTACCCGGGTGAGCACCACCTCGGTCAGCTCGATCCGGAAGCGGTGCGAGCCGTCCTCGGCGGGCGGCTCCTCGTGCGCCCGGCCGGCGATCTTCGCGTCCCCGTCCCAGGTGGACGGGTCGTCCGGCGGGGCGTCCTCGGTCGGGCTGTGCAGCGCCACCCGGGGATCGCGGCGCAGGTCGAGCGCCTTGACCGCGCCGGCCATGCTGCCCAGCCGCAGCTGCCCGTCGTCACCGAAGTCGAACTCGGTTCCGCTGATCCGCGGCGAGCCGTCCCGCCGCACTGTCGCCATCGTGCCGTGCTTGCGGACCGCGAAGCGGGCGCGCACCCGCGCCGCGAACTCGGGCTCGGCCGCCACCAGGTCGGACCACCATGTCATGCGCCCGAGTGTGTCCGGAAAACCTGACAGGCCGCGGCATCTTTCCCGGCCGAGCCGACCCGGCAACCCGACAACCCGGCAGCCCGGCAGCCCGGCCGGCCCGACGACCCAACCGGCCCGACGACCCAGCACGCCCGGCGACCGAACCGACCCGGGGACTCAGCCGACCTGGAAACCGAGCGCCTGCGCCAGCACCACGGCCTGCTCGGCGTCGATCCGCGCGTCGGCACGCTGCACCGCCGTCGGGTCGAGCGAGGACAGGTCGCTGCCGCGCAGGTCGGCCCGGATCAGCTTGGCGGCGTGCAGCTGGGCGCCGGACAGGTCCGCGCCGGTCAGCGTCGCGCCGGTGAGGTCGGCGCCGGTCAGGTCGACCTCCCGCATGCGTACGTCGGTGATCCGCGCCCCGCGCAGGTCGGCGCCGGCGAGCGTGACGAAGGACCAGTCGCCCCGGTCGACCCGCAGCGGACGCAGGTCGCAGCGGTCGAACGTGCTGCCGACCAGCTTGCAGCCGGTGAACTCGGCCTCGAAGAGGTTGCACTTGCTGAACGAGCACCTGGTGAACGCCGAGTCGGTGTGCCGGGAGGCGTTGAACGCGACGTTGCCGAATACGCAGTCGGTGAAGACCGCGCCCCGGCTGACCGCCTCGGTCAGGTCGACGTGGAAGAACTCGCACCGCACGAAGTGCCGGTCGGCCAGCTCCTCGGCGTACCAGTCCTGCTGGCGGTAGGTGACGTCCTCGACCGGCTCAGGCATGCCACCGACAGTAGTGACACTTCCCGGCCGCCGTACCTGCGGGTAGGTTCGCGTCGTGAGTGTCACCGTGAGCACCGACCCCGGCCGTGTCGGATTCGATCCCGCCCGGCTGGCGCGGATCGACGAGCACTTCGCCCGGTACGTCGACGACGGCCGGCTCGCCGGCTGGCAGATCGTCGTCAGCCGCCGCGGCGAGGTCGCCCACTCCTCGACGTACGGGCTGCGCGACCGGGAGGCCGGTACGCCGGTCGAGCCGGACACGCTCTGGCGCATCTACTCGATGACCAAGCCGATCACCTCGGTCGCGGCGATGATGCTCTGGGAGGAGGGCCGGTTCGAGCTGAACGACCCGGTCAGCCGCTGGCTGCCGGAGTTCGCCGACGTGCGCGTCTACGACCGGGGTTCGGTGCTCAAGCCGTACACGGTGCCGGCGGTCGAGCCGATCCGGATCTGGCACCTGCTCACCCACACGGCGGGCCTGACGTACGGCTTCGCCCAGGTCTCGGTGGTCGACGGCCTGTACCGGGCGGCGGGTTTCGACCTCGGCGTGCCGGCGGGCGCGGACCTGGCGGCGGCGTCGGCCGGGCTGGCCCGGCTGCCGCTGCTGTTCCAGCCGGGCACGAGCTGGAACTACGGCGTCTCCACCGACGTGCTGGGCCGCCTGGTCGAGGTGATCTCCGGGCAGTCGCTGGACGCGTTCTTCGCCGAGCGGATCCTCGGCCCGCTGGGGATGACCGACACCCGCTGGTGGGTGGACGCGGCGGACGCGAAGCGCCTGGCCGCTCTCTACGCGCCGCACCCGGCCACCGGCCAGGCGGTACGCGCCGACGGGGTGGGCCGGGCCGCGCTGGCGGAGCCGACCTGGCACTCCGGCGGCGGCGGGCTGGTCTCCACCGCGGCGGACTACCACCGGTTCACCCAGTTCCTGCTGCGCGGCGGCGAGCTGGACGGGGTGCGCCTGCTCGGCCCGCGCACGGTGCGCTTCATGACCCGCAACCATCTGCCGGGCGACCGGGATCTGGCCTCGTTCTCGCCGGAGGGCTTCGCCGAGACGATCCTCGACGGGATCGGCTTCGGGCTGGGCTTCGCGGTGGTGCTGGACCCGGTGCCGTCGCGCGTGCCGAGCAGCGTCGGCGAGTTCTACTGGGGCGGCCTGGCCAGCACCGCGTTCTGGGTGGACCCGGTGGAGGAGGTCACCGCGCTGTTGTTCACCCAGTTGATGCCGTCGAGCACGTATCCGCTGCGCGGCCAGCTTCGCCAGCTCGTCTATTCGGCGATCGTCGACTGAGCCGGTTCGGCGGAACTCCCCGCCGCCCGCCGGTGGGCTGCCTAGCCTGTGAGGCATGAGCGACATCGTCGTGTTCGGCGCCGGCGGGACGGCGGGCTCGCGGATCGCCGCCGAGGCGGTCGAGCGGGGGCACCGGGTGACAGCGGCGGTGCGGCGTCCGGAGGCGGTCGGCTACCTCCCCACCGGCGTACGCACGGTGACCGGCGACGCGACCTCGGCGCGGAGCGTACGCGAACTGGCCGAGGATGCGGATGTGCTGGTGGTGGCCATCGGCGGCGGCGAGCGGGACCTGTGGCGCGACGCCGCGCGGACGCTGGTCGACACGCTGCGTGAGGTGCCGGATCCGCCGCGGGTGATCCACGTCGGCGGCGGTTCGACGCTGCTCACCCCGAAGGGCACCCGCTACCTGGACGAGCCGGACTTCCCGGAGGAGTACCGGGACTCGGCGCACGGCCAGGCCGACGCGCTGGAGTTCTACCGCTCCAGCGCAGACGGGGTGACCTGGACGTACGTCTCCCCGCCGCCGCTGGAGTTCCACCCGGGCGAGCGGACCGGTCACTACCGCACCGGCACCGACCACCCGGTGACCGACGCGCAGGGCCGTTCGGTGCTCACCTACGAGGACCTGGCGGTGGCGATCGTCGACGAGATCGAGAATCCCCGGTTCGGCAACACCCGGTTCACCGTCGCGTACTGATCCGGCGCGTATCGGTTCAGTCGGCCAGCCGGGCGGGGAAGCCGCCGGTGGCGATCGGACCCCAGGACTCGATCGTGACGCGGATCAGCGACTTGCCCTGCGCGACCATCGCCGACCGGTACTCGTCCCAGTCCGGGTGCTCGCCGGAGATGCTGCGGAAGTACTCGACCAGCGGCTCCAGCGCCTCGGGCAGGTCGAGAACCTCGGCCACGCCGTCGACCTGCACCCACGGGCCGTTCCAGTCGTCGGAGAGCACGCACGCGGAGACGCGCGGGTCGCGGCGGATGTTGGCGACCTTGGCGCGCTCGGGATAGGTGGAGATCACCAGGCGGCCCTCGGCGTCCACGCCGCAGGCCACCGGGGAGGACTGCGGGCGACCGTCGGAGCGGGTGGTCATGAGCACGACGTGGTGGCGGGGGCGGAGGAACTCGATCAGGGCGTCCCGGTCGACCCGGGTGTTCTTCGCGATGCTGCGTGCCATGCCCTCGGTTCTACCAGGCCCCGCCGGTCGATCTCAGCGCGGACGTCCGGCGGCCCGCTGCGCGGTGACCTGCTCCGGCACGCGCGGGCGGGCCGAGGGCCGCCAGGCACGGCCGTTGGCGTAGATGACCCGGAAACCGAGGTACGCGGCGAGCGGCGCCCAGTGCGCCGAGCGCATCCGCACCTCGGCGGCGTTGTGCCGCTGACCGTTGGCCAGCACGTCGAGCAGCACGGTCTCGAAGGCGGCCGACTCGACCCAGTCCACCTCGCGGGTGAAGCCGCAGATCAGCGCCGCGCCGGTGACGTCGAGGAACTCGCGCAGCGTGGCGTCGGAGGCGCGCAGCACCGAGCAGCTGCCGAAGTAGAGGCGGCGGCCCTCGCAGCGGCCGGCCATCCGCTCGGCCACGTCCGACAGCTCGACCGAGTCCCAGTCGGTGAGGCAGAGCCGGCTCGGCTCGCCGTGCATGGCGAAGAAGCCCACCCGGTGATCCGCGTACTGCTTGAGCAGCCACCGGTCGACGAAGTAGAACAGCTCGTCGCGGGTGGCCGCGTCCTTGTGGATGTAGCGGATCCGGCCGAGCCGTTCGAGCAGGTCGAGCGTGGGCAGGACGGATCCTCGTTCGTTGAGGTCGCGGTGCCACTGCCCCTCGACGCAGAACACGCCGCCACGCGCCAACGCCCACCTCCCCGCCCGTCGAGGTCGCCGCCCGGGTCCGGGAGCAGACGTTACCGCTCACCTCCGACGGGCGACACCCGGCGGCGCGTACGCAAACAGGCAGTATTCACAGGCAATATCCAGCAAACAGACGAAGTGAGAACAATTTCGGCTAATCACCACGAAGAATCCTCGCACCTGTCACGGTGAGAGAGACGGGACGTACCGGTCGATGTGCCCGTCCCATCCCAGTTCCGCTCTGACATCGGGAGGACTCTGTGCGCGTCAACACCCTGAAGCGGGCGGCGGTCGCGTTCGCGCTGGCCCTGCCCGGGGCCGCCGTGGCGACAGTCGTGGCCGCGCCACCGGCGCACGCCGACGGCTGCTACACCTGGAAGCGGACTCTGTCCCAGGGAAGCTCCGGCGCCGAGGTCCGGCAGCTCCAGATCCGGGTGGCCGGCTGGGCCGCGTACGGCGGGATCGTCCGGGTCGACGGTGTGTACGGCCCGGAGACGGCCGCCGCGGTCAAGCGCTTCCAGGCCGCGTACGGGCTGCGCGCCGACGGCGTGGCCGGGCCGCAGACGTTCGCCAAGATCTACGACCTGCAGAAGGACAGCGACTGCACGCCGAAGCATTTCAGCTACGCCGAGCTGGACAACGGCTGCGGCA
>NZ_RCVK01000089.1:0-5001 GCF_003667485.1 Micromonospora sp. BL1 | reverse complement strand
GTCCAGGAAGACGTACGCGATCTCCGGGAAGTGCCCGGTGAGCCGGCGTTCGGCCTCGTCGGCGGCGGCCTCGATGTCGGCGCCGGTGGCGTCGTCGCGGAAGTCGACCTTGGCGGCGACGAGGATGTCGTCGGGGCCGAGGAACATGGTCATCAGCGTGTCGATCCGGTCCACCGTCGGCACGTCCGCCAGTTCCCGCTCGATGCGCCGGTGCAGCCGGTCGGACACGGAGCGGCCGACCAGCAGCGAGATGTTGCTGCGCGCCAGCACGGCGGCGACGACCAGCAGCAGCACGCCGATGAGGATCGAGGCGATCCCGTCGTACAGCTCGTCGCCGGTCAGGTGCGAAAGGGTGAGCCCGCCGGCGGCGATCAGCAGGCCGATCAGCGCGGCGCTGTCCTCCAGGAAGACCGCCTTGACCGTGGTGTCGGCGGTCAGGCGCAGGTAGCGGCGCGGGGTGGTGCCCCAGCGGCGCGACTCGCCGCGCACCTGCCGGACCGCCCGGGCCAGCGACACCGACTCGATCGCGAAGGAGACCGCCAGCACCACGTACGCGACGAGGTACTCGCCGCTGTGCTCGTGCACCAGGATGGTGGTCACGCCGTGCGTGATGGCGAAGCCCGCCCCGGCGACGAAGGTGAACAGCGCGGCGAGGAACGCCCAGACGTAGCTCTCCTTGCCGTACCCGAAGGGGTGCCGGGTGTCGGCGGGCCGCGCGCCGCGGCGCAGCGCCAGGTAGAGCAGCACCTCGGTGGTGGTGTCGGCGAGCGAGTGGGCGGCCTCGGAGAGCATCGCCGCGGAACCCGAGATCAGGCCCGCGACCAGCTTCGCGACTGCGATGGCGAGGTTCGCCGCGCCGGCCACCACGACGGTGCCGACGCTCTCGCTCTCGACCTCCGGTTCCGCCATGCGATCACCCTATGACCGGTCGATGCCCGCCGCCGGGTGGGAAGACCCCCGCGCCGCGCCGCGCGGGTGCCCGCGCCGGACGCGCGGGCTGCTAGCGTTTGGGCGTGTCCCGGACCCGTACCGAACGCCTGGTCAACCTGGTGATCTGCCTGCTGTCGACGCGACGCTTCCTGACCGCCGCGCAGATCGCCGCGACCGTGCCCGGCTACGAGCACGACCCGGACGACGCCAAGGACCACGAGGCGTTCCAGCGCAAGTTCGAGCGCGACAAGGCCGAGCTGCGTGAGCTGGGCGTGCCGCTGGAGACCGGCACGGCGAGCGTCTTCGACGCCGAGCCGGGCTACCGGATCGCGCCGCGCGCGTACGCGTTGCCCGACATCCCGCTCGAACCGGACGAGGCCGCCGCCGTGGGCATCGCCGCCCGGCTGTGGCAGCACGCCGGGCTGGCCGCCGCCGCGTCGTCGGGGCTGGCGAAGCTGCGCGCCGCCGGCATCGACGTCGACCCGCAGGCCACGCTGGGCCTGGAGCCGATGGTCACCGTCGACCCGGCGTTCGCGCCGCTCACCGCCGCCGCGCGGGACCGGCGCGAGGTCACCTTCGACTACCGCGTCCCGGATCGGGACGCGCCCACCCGCCGCCGGGTGCAGCCGTGGGGCGTGGTCTGCTGGCGCGGCCGGTGGTACGTCGTCGGCCACGACCTCGACCGCGACGCGACCCGCTGCTTCCGGTTGTCCCGGGTGGTCGGCACCGTCCGGGCGACCGGCGAGCCGGGCGCCTACGAGCCGCCCGCCGGCGTCGACCTGATCAGCCACGTGGCCCGCTGGTCCGGGCCGGTGGAGCGCACCGGCCGGGCCACGGTGCTGGCCACCCCCGGCCGCGCCGCCGGGCTGCGCCGCTGGGCCGTCGAGTGCCAGGCCGGCCCCGACGGTGACCGGCTGGTGCTGCCGTACGCCGACGCCGACTACCTGGCCGGCCAGATCGTCGGGTACGGCCCGGACGTCCGCGTGCTGGAGCCACCGGAGGTACGGGAGGCGGTCATCCAGCGGCTCAAGGAGGTCGCCGCCCGGCACGACGAGCTGGCCGTGACCGGGGGTGCCCGGTGACCCGCCCGGCGGCCCGCGCGGGCCGTGCCTCCGCCGACCGGCTGGCCCGGCTGCTCAACCTGGTGCCCTACCTGCTGGCCCGCCCCGGCATCGAGATCGCCGAGGCGGCGCACGACCTCGGGGTGACCGAGAAGCAGCTCCGGGAGGACCTGGAGCTGCTCTGGGTGTGCGGGCTGCCCGGCTACGGTCCCGGTGACCTGATCGACATGGCGTTCGACGGTGACCGGGTGACGATCACCTACGACGCCGGGATCGACCGCCCGCTGCGGCTCACCCCGGACGAGGCGCTGGCGCTGGTGGTGGCGTTGCGGATGATCGCCGAGACGCCGGGCGTGGCCAACCGGGAGGCGGTCGAGCGGGCACTCGCCAAGATCGAGAACGCGGCCGGCGACCTGGCCGGCGCGCCGGTCGAGGTCCGCCTGCCCGGCGACTCCGCCCGGGTACGCGAGCTGCGCGCCGCCGTCGAGCGCGGCCGGGCGCTGCGGATCACCTACTACACCCCGGCCCGGGACGAGACCACCGAACGCACCATCGACCCGCTGCGGATGCTGATGGTCGGCGGCCGGGCGTACGTGGAGGCGTGGTGCCGCCGCGCCGAGGGGGTGCGGCTGTTCCGGGCCGACCGGATCGACGCGGTGACCGAGCTGCCGGAGCAGGCGGTGGTGCCGCCGCAGGCCCGCCCGCACGATCTCAGCGACGGCGTGTTCAGCCCGTCGGCCGACCTGCCGCTGATCACGCTGCGGATCGGCCGGGGTGAGCGGTGGATCACCGAATATTATCCGTGCGAGCGGGTCGAGGCCGACGGCGAGCAGTGGCTGGTGTCGTTGCGCGTCACCGACCTCGGGTGGGCCCGGCGGTTCGTGCTCGGGCTGGGCCCGGAGGTGACCGTCGTGGCCCCGGCCGAGCTGGCCGAGCAGGTCCGCGCCCAGGCCGTGGCCGCGCTCGACGCGTACGCCACCCCGGCCGGCAGCGCCGACCCGGCGGCCGTCGGCGGCACCCGATAGGCTGACCGCCGTGGTGACGTGGATCGTGCTCGGGGTCGTGGTGTTCGCGCTGGTCGTACTGGCCCTGGCGATCCGTCCGGTGGTGAGCCGCCTGCCCGGGCTGCGCCGTTCCGCGCTGGCGTTGCAGCGCCGGGCGGTCGAGGCCGAGTCGCTGCGTGCGGCCGCCGAGCAGTTGCAGGCGCGGGCCGAGTCGCTCCAGGAGCGGGCTGCTGTCGCGCAGGAGCGGATCACGTTGATCAAGGCCAAGCGCGGTGACTGATCGACGGCGATGGGCGCGGTGAGCGTCGTCTGCGCGTTCCCGGGTGGTTACGCGCAGAAATGCGCGGACCTGGACGGTTGACGGGACACTTCGGGTTGGTCGAAACTTCACCGATCGGGCCCGCACCGGCAGGCCCGCGGGGGTGGCAAGCCGCTGCGACACACGTACGATGGGCGACGACCCACCCCTCACCGACACAGAGCGACTGGAGCTTCCCATGGGTGCCCTCAAGCCGTGGCACATCGCCGTACTCGTGGTCGTGCTGATCCTGCTGTTCGGCGCGAAGCGGCTCCCCGACGCGGCCCGCTCGCTGGGCCGCTCGCTGCGGATCATCAAGGCCGAGACCAAGAGCCTGCACGACGACGACCGCGATCTCGCCGAGAAGGCCGACGCACAGGCCGGCTACCAGCCGCTCCAGCCGCAGCAGCCGGTGCAGGGGCAGCCGTACGTCCAGGGCCAGCAGCAGTACGCCCAGCAGCCGTACGCGCCGCAGCCGCAGCAGCCCGTGGCCCCGCCGGCCGACCCGGTGCAGCGCGTCCGCGAGAACTGATCCGAGAGGGCCTCAATCACCGTGGCCTTCGGGTTGAAGAAGCGTGGCCCGAGCAACTTCGCGCGGGCCGCCGACGGCTCGATGACGCTCATGGAGCACATCCGTGAGCTGCGTAACCGGCTGTTCCGGGCGTCGCTGGCGATCCTGGTCGGCTTCGGCTTCGGCGTGTGGCTGTCCGGGCCGGTGCTGCACATCCTGCAGAAGCCCTACTGCGACCTGCCCAAGGCGCGGTTGATCGACGGCAACTGCAACTTCGTCCAGCTCGGTCCCGCCGACCTGTTCCTGCTGCAGATGAAGGTGGCCCTCTGGGTCGGCCTGATCATCGCCGCGCCGATCTGGCTCTACCAGCTCTGGGCGTTCATCGCGCCGGGCCTGCACCGGCACGAGCGGCGGTACGCGTACTTCTTCACCGCGCTGGCGGCCCCGCTGTTCGCCGCCGGCGCGGTCCTGGCGTACTTCGTCACGTCCAAAGGGCTGGAGTTCCTGCTCAACGTCTCCGGCGGCGGCGACGTCACCACCACGCTCGACATCACCCGCTACGTCGGGTTCGTCACGAACCTGATTCTGCTGTTCGGGGTGGCCTTCGAGTTCCCGTTGATCGTGCTGATGCTCAACTTCGTCGGCATGGCCAGCGCCAAGCGGCTGCTGAGCTGGTGGCGGGTGGCGGTGTTCGTGTTCTTCGCGTTCTCCGCGGTGGTCACGCCGACGCCCGACCCGTTCGGCATGACCGCGCTGGCGATCTGCCTCTGCGCGCTCTACTTCGCCGCGGTGGGGGTGGCGTTCCTCAACGACAGGCGGCGCGGTCGCGGGCGTGAGGCCTACGCCGGCATCGCCGACGACGAGGTGTCACCGCTGGACCTGTCGGACGAGCCGGTGCCCACCGGCGGCCGGATCGAGGCGTCCGAGCCGATCGGCGCACCCGAGCCGATCGTCGCCCCGAAGCCGATCGAACGCCGCTACGACGACATGACCTGACCGGTCCTGCTCGCCTCCGGACGCCGTCCCCGCTCCACGGGGACGGCGTCCGCGTCTCCGCACCCGCCCCGCGCCGCCCTTCCGAGGACGCGCAGACACCCCGCCCTGCGTCGATCTTGGACTTGGTGCCCCTCGGATGCCGGAAATCCGCACTTTGCCCGGGCCGAAACTGCAAGATCGCCGGGGGCGCGGGCCGGGGAC
>NZ_RCVK01000381.1:0-5015 GCF_003667485.1 Micromonospora sp. BL1 | reverse complement strand
CCCCCGAGACGGCCGTCCGCTTCGCGTTGTGCAGACCCAGGATCGCCAGCGACGTCACGCTCTTACCCGACCCGGACTCCCCCACGATCCCCAACGTGCGACCCCGCTCCACCGCGAACGACACCCCGTCCACGGCCCGCACCACACCGTCCTCGGTGTCGAACCGCACCCGCAGATCCTCGACCCGCAGGTACGGGCCCTCGCCGCGACGCGGCGCCGGAAGTTCCACCATGTCCGATCCCTCCCTCAGCTCAGCCGGACCCGCGGGTCGATCACCGCGTACAACACGTCGACGACGATGTTGGCGACCACGATGAACACCGCTGCCAGCAGCACCGTCGCCATCACCACCGGCAGGTTGAGGAACTGCACCGCCTCCACTGTCGCCTTGCCGAGACCCTGGAGGCCGAAGATGGTCTCGGTGATGAACGTGCCGCCGAGGCTGGTGCCGATGTCCAGCCCGGCGATCGTGACGATCGGCGTGATCGCCGCCCGCAACGCGTGCCGCGTGTGTACCTTCCGGGCGGGCAGCCCCTTCGCCCGGGCGGTACGGACGAAGTCCTCCGACAACGTCTCCAGCATCTGCGCCCGGGCCAGCCGGGCGTACAGCGCGGAGTTGAGGAACCCCAGCGTCATCCACGGCAGCAGCAGCCCGGCCGCCCAGCGCAGCGGGCTCTCGGTCAGCGGGGTGTAGCTGGGGAACGGCAGCAGGCCGGTGGAGTAGACGAGCAGGTAGAGCAGGATCAGCCCGAAGAAGTACACCTGCATCGACGCCCCGGCCAGCGTGACGCCGATGGCGGCGCGGTCGAACGCCGTACCCCGGCGTAGCGCCGACACCATGCCCAGCGAGACGCCGAGGCCGAGCCACAGCACGGCGCCGCCGAGGACGATGCTGAACGTCACCGGGGCGCGCTGCGCGACGATCTCGGTGACCGGCTGGTTGTTGCGGAACGAGTAGCCGAGGCAGGGCGCCGGGCAGTCCTGCCGGAAGTCACCCTCGCCGTAGGTGCGGCCGGCGAAGACGCCGCCCACGAAGTCGGCGTACTGCCGGGGCAGCGGCTGGTCGATGCCGAGCCGGCGCTCGACCTGGGCGATGTCCTCGGCCGTGCAGTTCTTGCCGCACATCACCTTCGCCGGGCTGCTCGGCACCGCGAAGAAGAGACCGAACGTGACCAGGCTGATGACGACCAGGGTCAGGGCGGCGACGAGCAGCCGCCGTACGACGAAACGGAGCACGGGAGCACCTCCCCCGAGGTCGGCGCGGGGACGGCCGCCGTGGCCGCCGCCCCCGCGCGGCTGTCACTTCTTCACGTAGATGCCGTTGAGCGAGATGATCCCGAACGCGTCGCTGAGGAAGGCGTTGCCGACCTTCGAGCCGTGCAGCTCGTAGGTGGCGTCGTAGTAGCAGGGCACCACCGGCGCGTACTTCTCCATGATCATGCGGTCGAGCGCCATCCAGCCGGCGTCCTGCTCCGCGGCCGGCAGGTCGCGGACCCGGTCGATCTCCGCGCTGACCGACGGTTCGTCGAGGTACGACAGGTTCTGGTTGCCCTCGGCCACGATCTCCCGTCCGTCGTAGACCGGCGGGATGACAGTGGAGCCGGTGGGCCAGTCCGAGCCCCAGCCGGTGAGGTAGAGGTCGTACGGGTTGTCCTTGCGGCCGACCTCGTCGTAGTAGCTGCTGTTGTCGATCGGCTTCATCACGATCTCGAAGCCCATGTCGGTGAGGTTCTTGCGCAGCGCCTCGGCCTGCTGGGTGCGCAGTTCCAGGTTGGAGTGGGCGAGCACCAGCTTGGGTCGCTTGCCGGCGAGGAGCTCGGCGGTCTTGGCCTTGTCGCCGGTGACCGGGGCGTTGAACAGGTCGTACGGGACGAAACCGGCGGTGGTGGGCGACATGAGCGTGGTCGCCGGCGAGCCGGCGGCCTGCCCGCCGAGCACCTTGAGCAGGGCGTCCTTGTCGACCGCGTAGTTCAGCGCGCGCCGTACGCCCAGGTCGGTGACCCGCTGGGTGTTGATGCTCAGCACCCAGTTGTACTGCGTCGGTCCGCGGACCACCCGGTCGGAGACGCCCGCGCCGGTCGTGCGGGGCAGCACCGACGGCGGCACGTCCGACCAGCTCAGCGCCGCCTGGTCGGCCGGCCCGTCGGCGACCAGGCGCTCGGCGATCTGCGCCTGCTCCAGGCCGAACGTCATCCGGATCGCGTCCGGGTACGCGTTGCGGATCGGGTCGGTCGCCGGATCCCAGTTCGGGTTGCGTTCCAGCTCCAGCGACACGTCGCGCTGGTAGGACTTCACCCGGTACGGCCCGGACGAGAACGGCCGCAGGTCGTAGTTGGCGCGGGTGTCCTTCGCCGCGGGCACGGGCGCGCTGGTGGGCAGCGCCGCGGCGTACGGCAGGTCGCAGTGCGGCTGCGGGAAGGTGAACCGGATGGTCCGGTCGTCGGGCGTGGCTACGCCGTCGGGCACCGGCTTGCCACCGTCGTACGGTCCCTTGTAGGTGGCGTTGTACGCCCCGCCCGGGTAGAGCCACTGCTGGATGTAGTGCGGGCCCTCGTTGAGGTTCGCGGCGAACGACCGGGCGATGCCGTGGGCGACGTCCTTGCTGGACACCGGCGTGCCGTCCTCGTACTTCACGCCGTCGCGCAGGGTGAACTCCCAGACCTTGCAGTCGCCGTTCACGTCCTTGCCGGGGTTCGTGGCCAGGTCCCCGACGAGCAGCAGCTTGCCGCTGCCGTCCTCCTTGTAGCCGTTGAGCGCGCGGTAGAGCAGCCCTCCGGCGACCTGCTGCACGTTGACGTAGTTGCGGGCCGGGTCGAGGTGCTCGAAGTCGGCCGGCTGCATGACGGTGAGGGTGCCGCCGCGGGTCGCCCCGTCGACGTCCTTCGCCGGGCCCTGGTTGTCGACGGCCTCGTACGAGATCGAGCCGCTCTGGGTCTTGGTCTTCTGGTCGCCGTCGCCACCGCCGTCGGTGGTGGGGCTGCAACCGGCGGCGGCCAGCGCCGCCGCGGCGAGGACACCTGTCAGTGTCCGGGTCCGTGCGCGCACGGTGTGCTCCTTCCTGCCCGGCGGCCCCCGCCGGCCGGGCACTGATGGCCGTGGGGACTACCGGGTGGAGCGGGGATCCAGCGAGTCGCGCAGCGCGTCACCGAGCAGGTTGAACGCCAGGACCAGCAGGAAGACCGTCAACCCGGGGAACAGGGTGTACCAGGGGTCGCTCGCGACGTAGCCGATGCTGTTGAAGATCATGCGGCCAAGGTCGGGCGTGGGTTCAGTGACGCCGATGTTGACGAACGCCAGCGCCGCCTCGATGGCGATGAACTGCGGCACCATCAGCGAGACGGTGACCAGGATCGGCGCCCAGATGTTCGGCAGCAGCTGCCGCAGCAGGATGTGCCGCGTGCCGGCGCCCGCGGCCCGGGCCGCGTCGACGAACTCCCGTTCCCGCAGCGAGATCACCTGTCCCCGGACCAGCCGCGCGGTGTACGTCCAGCTGAACAGGCCGAAGGTGGCGACGATCAGGGCCACCCGGAAGGCCGGCGACGGCGCCTCCCGGTCGGAGTAGAAGCGGTCCTGGAGGATCGGGATGACCGCGAGCGCGAAGATGAGGAACGGGAACGCCAGCGTGAGGTCGATCAGCCAGTTGACGACGCTGTCCAGCCAGCCTCTGGCCCATCCGGCCAGCACACCGACCGCGACGCCGATTCCGCAGGCCAGCAACGCCGAGGTGAACGCGATGAACAGGGACGTCCGCAGGCCGTAGACCAGTTGCATCAGGATGTCCCGGCCGCTGCCGGGTTCGAGCCCCAGCCAATGGTCGGCGCTGATTCCGCCGGCGTACCCGATCGGCATTCCGAAATCGTTGAGCCGGTCCACGAACTTGTCGGTCGGGTCGATTCCGGTGAGCCGTCCCAGCAGTGGCGCGCCGAGCGCGACCAGGGCGGCGACGGCGAGCGTGACGGCGCTGGCCTTGGCCGTACGGTCGCGTTTGAGCCGCAGCCAGGCGAGTTGGCCGGGTGACCGGCCGACGAATTCACCGGGCCGGCCCGCTGGTGCGGGAACGGGCTCGACGTCGGGGCCGGGAGCGGCCGGTGGGTGCGACAGTTCGCTCATGAGCAGTCCTCCCGATGGGGACGAAAACGCCCTGCCACCCGACGGTAATGCGCTTCCGAGCACCGGAAAGAATCGTTCCGGTAACGGCCGTTCCGGTTGTCGCGCATTGACAACGATCCGGCGTACGGAATGCATCGGCGCAATAACGAAGCGATTCGGTTGTCAGCCTTTCAGGTAGCCGTCCCGCAAATTCGGAATGCGTTGCCGCGAGGCATTGAAGCGGTTGTCAGCCGTTCGGGCATTCCCGCACGCCGATGTCACACCGGGCGGTCGGTGCGGCCGGTCGGTGTAACACTTCGTGACTCTTCGCGTTCACACCGTCCACCTAGGGTTCTCGGCGGTCCGGTTCGCACGACGTGCCGGGCCACCCACCGGCCCTCACCCGGGGCCCCGACGGAAGGACCACCCATGCCCTTCGCCCGACGTACCGCCGCCCTGGCCCTGGCCGCCGCGCTCGGCGGCCTCGCCGTGCCGGCCTCCCCCGCGGACGCCGCGCCGCGCCCCGGCCCGCAGACCCCCTCGGTGCTGCTGCTCACCGTCGACGACGGCACCGGCGTACGCGCCACGGTGCTGACCTGCGGCCCCACCGGCGGCCTGCACCCCGACCCGATCACCGCCTGCCGGCTCGTCGCCCGCGTCGACGGCGACCTGGACGCGCTCGACGTGGACGGCGCGCCGTGCACCTCCCAGTACGCCCCGGTCGTCGCGCGTGCCGTGGGCTTCTGGCAGGACCGCCCCGTCTCCTACACGCGGACGTTCACCAACCCCTGCCTGATGCAGCGCACCACAGCCGCCCTCTTCACCTTCTGACCCTCCCCTTCCCCGCCTCTTCTCGCTGATCATGAGGTTGGCGGCGATTCCGGTCCGATTTGTCGCCGTCAACCTCATGATCGACGGGGTGGGGT
>NZ_RCVK01000288.1:0-5081 GCF_003667485.1 Micromonospora sp. BL1 | reverse complement strand
AAGGCTATTCGTCGGCAGCGTCAGATGTGTATACGAGACAGGTCGCCCCGGGGGGGGCGGAACGGGCGGGTCGGCTCGGGCGCCGGCTCCGGCTCGGCCGGGGGCTCGTACCGGCGCGCCGGCTCCGGCCCGGCACCCGGCTCGTACTGCCGGGGCGTCTCGGACTCGGCGGACGGCGGGTACTGCCGCGTCGCCTCCGGGCCGGGGGCCGGCTCGGCGCGCAGCGGCTCGTACGGCCGTACCGCCTCGGGCCGGGGTGGCTCGTAGGCGGCGGGTGGCTCGACGCGGGCCGGCTCGTACGGCCGCACCGGCTCGGGCGCCCACTCGGCCGCACGGTCCTCGCGGGCGGTGCGGTGGGCGGCGCTGTCGTCCTCCCACTCGCGCCGCTCGGCGGCGGGCTCCTCGGCGCGGCGGGCGGGTGGCTCCTCCGGGCCTCGGACCGGCGGCTCCTCGGCCCGGCGGGCCGGCGGCTCGTCGGTGCGGGCCCACGGCGGGGCCCAGCCGTCACCCCAGCTCGGTCGGTTCCAGGAGGGCCCCGACCAGTCCGGCTCACCGGCCCTCGGGTCGTCGGCCGCCGGGATCTCGGCCGCGGCCCGCGGCTCGGCGGCGGCGGCCCGGCCCTCGGGCGGGTGGACCTCGCCCGGTGCGTGCTCCGGCCGGTTCGCGGCCGGCTGGGTGACGGGCCGGTCGGCCCAGCCCCGGGACAGCGACGGGGTGGACTCGGTGTTCGGCGCGTGGAAGCCCGGCGGCACCTCGAAACCGGAGGCGGCGGCGCCGACCGGCGGGACCTGGAGCGCCGGGGGCGCGGAGGTCGGCCCGCTCTCGGCCCAGCGCGGCGCCCGGACGGCCGGGTCGTCGGCGGCGTGCCGGGAACCGGCGTCCCCCGGGTCGGTCGGCTGCTCGATCGTCGGCGCCGGGCGCGGGGCCGGTACGGCCAGTCGTTCGCCGTCGGTGGGCCGGGGCGGCTCCTCCGCGGGCGGGGCACTGACCGGCGCCTGGCGGGTCACTGGCGACTCCTCCCCGGCGTGGTGCACGCCGTTGACGTGGCGGCCGTTGACGCGCCCCGGTTCCGGCGCGGAGTGGCCGGGCAGCGGGGCCGGCAGGTCGCCGTGCCGGGGCGAGGAGGCGGCCCAGCCGCCGAGGTCGCCGTAGGGCCAGCCGCCGGGCGCCGGAGCGCCGCGGGACCAGCCGTTCGGCGGGGGCGCCCAACCGCCGCCGGTACGGGCCGGTTCGTCCTGCTGGCCCGTCCCGTCGCCGTGCTCTCCCGGGGTGGCGGCTCCGGGTTGCCCTGTTTCACTCACCGCGCGCTCCTTGGTCGCCCCCGCTGAGGCTACCGTGTGGTGACAGTGGCGATAAGTTACAGCGGCGGGCCAATTCCGCGACGGGTTCACGAACCCGGACCGGTTCGGGTGATACGTGCCGGCTCGTACGCAGATACTCGGAGGATCCGATGACCGCAGTGGGGAACGGTGCACAGACCGCCGGTCGGCCCACCCGCCTGCCCCGCTCGGCGCGCCGTAAGCAGCTGCTCGCCGCCGCTCAGGAGGTGTTCGTCGCGCAGGGCTACCACGCCGCCGCGATGGACGACATCGCCGAGCGGGCGGGTGTCTCGAAGCCGGTGCTCTACCAGCACTTCCCCGGGAAGATGGAGCTCTACCTCGCGCTGCTGGACACGCACTGTGACGCGATAGTGGCCAACGTGCAGGACGCGATGAGCGGCACCAACGACAACAAGGAGCGCGTCGGCGCCGCGGTGCGCGCGTACTTCGACTTCGTCGACCACGAGAGCGAGGCGTTCCGGCTGGTCTTCGAGTCGGACCTGCGCAACGACCCGGCGGTGCGGCAGCGGGTGGAGCGGGTCGAGCAGGGCTGCATCGCGGCCATCACCGACACGATCATCTCGGACACCGGGGTCAGCCGCTCGCACGCCGAACTGCTCGCCTCGGGTCTGGTCGGCGCCGCCGAGACCGCCGCCCAGTTCTGGCTCGCCGGCGGCCGCCAGGTGCCCAAGGCGGAGGCCGAAGCGCTGGTCGCGGCCCTGTCCTGGCGCGGCATCGCCAGCTTCCCGCTGCAAGGTGAGTCAGCCTGAACATCGGGCCGCCGGATCGGATAGCCTTCCCACGGTGGCTTTTTCGCCCCAGTTGAGGAGGCACAGTGGAGGTCAAGATCGGCGTGCAGTACGCGCCGCGGGAGCTGGTCCTGGAGAGCGCGCAGTCGCCGGCCGAGATCGAGCAGATCGTGACCGACGCCTTCGCCAAGAGTGAGGGCACCCTCTCCCTGACCGACGAGAAGGGCCGGCGCGTGATCGTGCCGGTCGGCAAGGTCGCCTACGTCGAGATCGCCGAGGCGTCGCCTCGCGCGGTCGGGTTCACCGTTCGCTGATTCCCGCGGCACCGGCCGCCGTGGCGGGCCTCCCGCCACGGCGGCTCAGTTGTTCAACCCGACAGCCGTCATGCGCGCAGCGTGCGCCTCGGTCAGCCGGCGCAGCAGCCCCGGCACGTCCCCGCCGGTCCGCCCGATCAACGCGACGAGCGCGCCCCGGTCGGCGGCGGCCACCCGGCCCGCCTGGGACAGCGCCTCCCCGAGCAGCCGCCGCGCCCACATCGACAGCCGCCCGGCGGCCCGGGGATCGGCCTCGATCGCGGCCCGGATCTCGGCGCCGGCGAACTCGGCGTACCGGGAGTCGTGCAGCACGTCGAGCAGCAGTGTCCGGTCGGGGCCGGCCAGGCCGTCGGCGATCCCACGCAGGAAGTCGTCGGTGATCGCGTCCCCCACGTACGCCTTCGTCACCGCCTCCGCCCAGTCCCGCGGCTCGGTCGAGTCGTGGTAGGCCCGCAGCGCCTCGACGTAGGGGGCCATCGCCTCCTCCGGGGTGACGCCCCGGGCGGCGAGCCGGTCGGTGAGCCATCGGTAGTGCGCGATCTCGGCGGCGGCCATCTCGCTGAGCGCGGCGCGGCGGCGCAGGTCGGGTGCGAGGCGCGCGTCGGCGGCGAGGCGGTCGAACGCGAGCAGTTCGCCGTAGGCGACGAGCCCGAACAGATCGGTCGCGGCAGGGTCGGGGACGGCGGGGTGGGGGGCGGACACGAGCGCAGGCTACCGGCGCCACCCCTGTGACTCAAGTCACAACGAACCGCCCCACGTGCACGGCCACCACCTGGGAATCGGGACGCCTCAGGGGCCGTTCAGGTAGGATGAGACAGTTGCCGTGGGCACCGAATCGGTCACTTGCTGATCAACGCCGGTCCCCGACGCGCGTGCGGCCCGGTCCGGCTCGGCGAAATCGCCCCTGACCGCGTGGCCCGCGCCACACCGATCGCGCCCTGAGGACCTGAGGGGCGCACCACGAGAGGGCACCCCCAAATCCATATGAGCGAGCAGATTTCCGGCCAGCCACTGGCCCCCACCGCTCCGGTCCCCCCGGAGGCACCCACGTTCGCCGCGCTCGGCGCGCGGCAGGAAACCGTCGAGGCGCTGGCCGCCGCCGGCATCACCCGCGCCTTCGCCATCCAGGAGTACGCGCTGCCGATCGCGCTGCGCGGCGTCGACCTGATCGGGCAGGCGCCGACCGGCACCGGCAAGACGCTCGGCTTCGGCATCCCGCTGCTGGAGCGGGTGTTCGCCCCGTCCGAGGGCAGCGACGGCGTCCCGCAGGCGCTCGTCGTCGTACCCACCCGTGAGCTGGGCATCCAGGTCGCCAAGGACCTCGACGCCGCGGGCCGCACCCGGGGCGTCCGGGTGCTGCCGATCTACGGCGGCGTGGCCTACGAGCCGCAGATCGAGGCGCTGCGCAAGGGCGTCGAGATCCTGGTCGGCACCCCGGGCCGCCTGCTGGACCTGCAGAAGCAGAAGCACCTGCGGCTGGACCGGGTCCGCGCGCTCGTCCTCGACGAGGCCGACCGCATGCTCGACCTGGGCTTCCTGGACGACGTCGAGAAGATCCTGGCGATGCTGCCGGAGGACCGGCAGACCATGCTGTTCTCGGCCACCATGCCGGACCCGATCGTCGCGCTGTCCCGGCGCTTCCTGCGCCGCCCGGTGACGATCCACGCCGGGCACACCGCCGAGACCGGTCCGTCGCCGCAGACCAAGCAGCTCGCGTACCGCACGCACTCGCTGAACAAGGTCGAGATCGTGGCGCGCATCCTCCAGGCCGAGGGCCGCGGGCTGACCATGATCTTCACCCGTACCAAGCGGGCCGCCGACCGGGTCGCCGAGGATCTCGACTTCCGCGGCTTCGCCGTCGCCGCCGTGCACGGCGACCTCGGTCAGGGCGCGCGCGAGCGGGCGCTGCGAGCGTTCCGCGCCGGCAAGATCGACACGCTGGTCGCCACCGACGTGGCGGCGCGGGGCATCGACGTCACGGGCGTCACGCACGTGATCAACTACGACTGCCCCGAGGACCAGGACACCTACACCCACCGCATCGGCCGTACCGGCCGGGCCGGGGCCACGGGTTCCGCCGTGACGTTCGTCGACTGGGACGACATGCCCCGCTGGCGGATCATCGACAAGACGCTCGGGCTGGACATGCCCGAGCCGCCGGAGACGTACCACACCTCCGCGCACCTCTACACGGACCTGGCCATCCCGACGGACGTCAGCGGCACGCTGCCGACCGCCGAGCGCACCCGCGCCGGTCTGTCCGCCGAGGTCGAGGAGGACCTGGGCGGCGGCGGCCGGTCGCGCCGGGGTGCGCGGCGCGGTGACAGCCGGGGCCGCGAGCGTGGCGACCGCGACCGCGGTCGGGGCCGGGGCGGCGACGGCGGTTCGTCCGCCGGTTCGCCCGCCGCGCAGGCCGACGCCGGGGACGACGAGACCCCGCGTACGCCGCGTCGCCGGCGTCGTCGCCGGGCCGGTGAGACGGTGGCCGGTGAGCCGACCGCGGTAATCGGCACCGAGGGCGCGGCCGAGACCGCCGCCGCGCCGCAGCCCACGGAGGGCGAGGCCGCGAGCACCAAGCCCCGTCGTCGTCGCCGTCGCCGCAGCGGCAGCACCGGCGCACCCGCCGAGGCCACCAACGCCGACTGACCCACACCGACGGAAACGGCCTCCCGGACCCCCGGTCCCGGAGGCCGTCGCCA
>NZ_RCVK01000177.1:0-5151 GCF_003667485.1 Micromonospora sp. BL1 | reverse complement strand
CCCCCAACCACCTGGAGTCCCCCATGCGTGACGTGGTCGAGATCGGGCTGGGCAAGACCGCGCAGCGCGGCTACCACCTGGACGACATCGCCATCGTGCCGAGCCGCCGCACCCGGGACGTCGACGACGTCTCCACCGCGTGGCAGCTCGACGCGTACCAGTTCGGCATCCCGTGCGTCGCGCACCCCTCGGACGCGACCATGAGCCCCGCCTCGGCGGTCCGGCTCGGCCAGCTCGGCGGCCTCGGCGTGCTCAACGTCGAGGGCCTCTGGACCCGGTACGAGAACCCGGTCAAGATCCTGGAGGAGCTGGCCGGTCTCGGCGAGGACGCGCGGGCGACCAAGCGCCTCCAGGAGGTCTACGCCGAGCCGATCCGGCCCGACCTGATCGCCGAGCGGGTCCGCGAGCTGCGCGAGGGCGGCGGCACGGTGGCGGTGCGGGTCTCCCCGCAGCACACCCTGGCGCTGGCTCCGGTGATCCTCGACGCCGGCGTGGACATCCTGGTCATCCAGGGCACGCTCGTCTCGGCCGAGCACGTCTCCACCACCGACGAGCCGCTGAACCTCAAGGAGTTCATCGCCGACCTGGACCTGCCGGTCGTCGTCGGCGGCTGCACCGACTACAAGACCGCGCTGCACCTGATGCGTACCGGCGCGGCCGGCGTGATCGTGGGCATCGGCGGCGACGACTGGTCGACCACCGAGTCGGTGCTCGGCATCCGGGTGCCGATGGCCACCGCCATCGCCGACGCCGCCGCGGCCCGCCGCGACTACCTGGACGAGACCGGCGGCCGGTACGTGCACCTGATCGCCGACGGCGACATGCAGACCTCCGGCGACATCGCCAAGGCGCTCGGCTGCGGCGCGGACGCGGTGATGCTCGGCGAGCCGCTGTCGCTCTGCGAGGAGGCCCCGGCCGGTGGCGCCTGGTGGCACTCGGCGGCCAGCCACCCGTCGCTGCCCCGGGGCGCGTTCGAGGTGGCCGGCGAGCCGCTCGGCTCGATGGAGAAGCTGCTGTTCGGCCCGGCCGACGAGCCGGACGGCCAGCTCAACCTCTTCGGCGGCCTGCGCCGCGCGATGGCCAAGTGCGGCTACCGCGACCTCAAGGAGTTCCAGAAGGTCGGACTGGTCCTCGACCGCTGAGCACCGCTGAGCACCGCTGAGCACCGGCTGAGCACCGCGCAACGGCGCGGGCGGCGGCCCGGACGTGTTCCGGCCCCGCCCGCGCCGTCGCGCGTCTAGGCTCGCCGGGTGAGACGGGGGCGGGTCTGGGCGGCAGGGCTGGTGGCGGCGCTCGCGCTGAGCGGATGCACCGGCGGCGACGAGAGCGGGTTCCGGCCGGGCGCGGCGGACGCCGGTGACCCGTACGTGCCGGGAGCCGGCAACGGCGGCTACGACGTGGGCCACTACGCGCTGGACGTGCGCTACGACCCGGCGAGCGACCGGCTCACCGGCACCGCAAAGCTGACCGTCACCGCCACCCGCGCGCTGTCCCGGTTCCAGCTCGACCTGGCCGGGCTGGACGTCGAGCGGGTGCGGGTGGACGGCGCGGCGGCGAAGCACCGCCACGACGGCGCCGAGCTGATCGTCACCCCGGCGGGCGGGCTGCCGTCCGGGCGGCGGTTCACCGTCGAGGTCGCGTACGGCGGGGTGCCGCAGCCGCTGCCGAACGCCGAACTGGGCGACGGCGGTTTCCACGCCACTGCGGACGGCGCGATAGCGCTCGGTCAGCCCGAGTCGGCGAGCACCTGGTACCCGGTCAACGACCACCCGTCGGACAAGGCCACCTACGACCTCGCGGTCACCGTGCCGGACGGGCTCGCCGCGCTGTCCAACGGCGCGCCGGAGGGCCGGACGTCCAGCGGCGGCTGGACCACCTGGCGCTGGTCCGAGCGCGCACCGATGGCCAGCTACCTGAGCACGCTGGTGATCGGCGACTACCGGGTCAGCAGCGGCACCCACGCCGGCAAGCCCATCGTCACCGCCGTCGCCGCGGCGCTGCCCGCGGACGGGCCGGCCGCCGCGTCGGTGGCCCGCACCGGCGAGGTCGCCGACTTCCTGGCCGGGCACTTCGGGCCGTACCCGTTCGAGGCGTACGGCGGCGTGGTGGTCGCCGACGAACGCATCCGGTACGCGCTGGAGACGCAGAGCCGTCCGGTCTACGGGCCGGCGTTCTTCCGCGACGGCCGGCCGAACACCGAGGTGGTCGCGCACGAGCTGGCGCACCAGTGGTTCGGCGACAGCGTCTCGGTGGCCCGGTGGAGCGACATCTGGCTCAACGAGGGCTTCGCCACGTACGCCGAATGGCTCTGGGCCGAGCACGACGGCGGACGCACGGTGGCGCAGACCGTTGCGCAACGGTACGCGGACACCGACTGGTCGAAGCCCACAGTCGACCCGGGCCGGGCCGGGATGTTCGGTGACGCGGTCTACCAGCGGGGCGCGCTCGCGGTGCACGCGCTGCGCCGCGCGGTGGGCGACGAGACGTTCCACCGCGTGCTGCGCGGCTGGCTGGCGCAGCACCGCGACGGCAACGTCACCACCGCCGATTTCGTCGGGTACGCCGAACGCACGTCGGGGCGGCCGCTGCGGGCGCTGCTGGACGCCTGGCTGGTCGGCGGCACGCCGCCGGGACTGCCGTGACGCACGCGTGACCGCCGCTGGGTAGGCTGCCGCGTCGGAGCGGCCCGTGGGCGGGGGCCGCCGAACGGCCCCGGGAGGGATCGAAGCGATGACGCGGCGCGGCGCACGACGACGGATCGGGTTGCTGACCTGCGGCACGCTGCTGGTGGCCGGCTGCGGTTCGGCCGAGCCGGACCCGGGTCCGTCGACCCCGGCCGGCCCGGCGCCGGCGACCTCGCGCAGCTTCGCACCGGGCGCGGCCGGCGCCGGCGATCCGTACTTCCCGCGCTACGGCAACGGCGGGTACGACGTCGCGCACTACACGGTCAAGGTGCGCTACGACCCGGAGACCGACAAGCTCAGCGGCACCACCACGCTGCGGGCCACCGCGACCGCCGACCTGTCCGCGTTCAACCTGGACCTGGCCGGGCTGACCGTCCGGTCGGTCACAGTGGACGGCGCCGCCGCCCGGCACAGCCGCACCGACGACGAGCTGGTGATCACCCCGGCCATCGGGCTGACCTCCGGCAACGGCTTCACCGCCGAGATCCGGTACGACGGCCGGCCGGAGCCGCTGCGGAACGAGGCGCTGGGCGAGGGCGGCTGGCTGCACACGACCGACGGGGCGATCGCGCTCGGTCAGCCGGAGTCGGCGAGCACCTGGTTCCCGGTCAACGACCACCCGTCGGACAAGGCCACCTACGACATGGAGATCACCGTCCCCAAGGGGCTGACGGCGGTCTCCAACGGTGTGCCGAAGGGTAGGTCGACGAGCGGCGCCTGGACCACCTGGAAGTGGTCGGAGACCGCGCCGACGGCCAGTTACCTGACCACCGTGGCGATCGGAAAGTTCCGGGTCACCACCGGGGAGCACAAGGGACGGCCGGTCTACAGCGCGGTCACCACCCAGGTGGCGCAGGGCGCGCCGGACCGGTCCCTCGCGCGCACGGTCGAGGTCGCCGACTACCTGGAGAGCGTCTTCGGGCCGTACCCGTTCGACGCGTACGGCGGCGTGGTGATCGCCGACGACCGGATCCGGTACGCGCTGGAGACGCAGAGCCGCCCGGTCTACTCGGCGAGCTTCTTCCAGCAGGGCGACAACACCGGCGTGGTCGCGCACGAACTGGCCCACCAGTGGTACGGCAACAGCGTGTCGATCCAGCGCTGGCAGGACATCTGGCTCAACGAAGGGCTGGCCACGTACGCCGAGTGGCTGTGGGCGGAGCACAGCGGCTCGACCACGGTGCAGCGCACGTTCGAGCAGAAGTACGCGAACGCCGGCGGGCAGGTGTGGCGTACGCCGCCGGGCAAGCCGGGTGTGGCGAACCTGTTCAGCCGCTCGGTCTACGACCGGGGCGGGATGACTGTGCACGCGCTGCGCGTGGCGGTGGGCGACACCGCGTTCTTCACCATCCTGCGCACCTGGGCCGCGGAGCGGAAGAACGGCAACGCCACCACCGCCGACTTCGTGGCGCTGGCCGAGCGGATCACCGGCAAGAAGCTGGCGAAGGTCTTCGACCCGTGGCTGTACGGCACCGAGCGCCCGCCCGCCCCGAAGCCGCTGTAGGCGTCAGTTCTTGACGCGCAGCGACGGGTGGGCGGCCAGGAACGCGTCGGCCCGCCCGCCGCGCAGCGCGGTGAGGAAGTCGCGGCCGAGCGGCTTGAGCTGCTCACCCCGGTACGCGCCGCCGCTGCTCACCCCGGCGCCGGGCAGCACGACGAGCGTGAGCCGGTCGGCCGGCAGGCCACCCAGGACGTACGCGAAGTCGATGAGCTTCCGGCCGCCACCGGCGTACACCAGGGTCTTGCCCAGCGCGGCCACCACCTGTTCGACCCGCTGCGGGTCGCGGGCGGTGCCCTGGTCGACGATCTTGCGGGCCAGCGCCCGGAGCAGTTGCTGCTGGTGCCGCTGCCGGGTGTAGTCGCCGCCCGCGGTGTAGCGCTGCCGCGCGTAGTCGAGCGCCTGCCAGCCGGTCAGGTGCCGGGTGCCCTTCTGGTAGACCATCTGCGGCCCGGTGTAGCCGCCGCCGGTCAGCGTCCGCATGGTGCCGTCCGGGCGGCGGTGCCGGGACTCGACCCGCTGGTCGACGTAGAGGTCCACCCCGCCGAGCGTGTCCACCAGCTTGTCGAAGCCCCCGAACGTGATCACCGCCCCGGCGTCGATGCGCAGCCCGGTGTAGCGGGAGACGGTGGTGCGCAGCAGTTCGTACCCCTGGGCGGTGCTGGGGTTGCGCTTGTCGCCCGGCACCCGGCTGCCGTAGCTCATCGCGTGGGTGAGCTTGGTCCGCCCGCCCGGGTAACGGGCCTTCGGGTAGGCGGGGATGTCCACGACCAGGTCGCGGGGGAGCGAGAACAGGTACGCCCGGTCCAGCCCGGCCGGTACGTGCAGCAGCAGCACGGCGTCGGCGTGCGGCTCCCAGCCGGGGATGCTGACCCGGGTGTCGACGCCGACGAGCAGCAGGTTGAGCGGGCCCTTCAGGTCGGCACCGGGCGGCGGCGTCGGGCTGGCGGTGGTCGGGGCGGGCGTGGG
>NZ_RCVK01000338.1:0-5271 GCF_003667485.1 Micromonospora sp. BL1 | reverse complement strand
GTGTGGCCGCGCGGCCGGTCGCCGAGACGTTACGGTGGGGGACAAGTCCGGCTCCGAGCAACAAAGCTCGCATTCCGGGCGTGCACCGATGACCGGCGAGGGAAGGAAAAGCAGCCGTGACGCATCTGGCCTACCTGGACGCGGGATCCGGCAGTCTCATCGTGCAGGCGGTGGTCGGCGGGGTGGCCGGGGTGGCAGTGGCCGCCAAGCTCTACTGGCGCCGCCTGGTGTCCCGGTTCCGGCGTCAGCCCACCGACCAGGGCCCGGCGGCGTGACGATCCCCGACACCGGCGTCCGCGTCGAACCCGGCTCCTTCCGCGACCCCGGCAACCGGGTGTTCCACCGCGGCGACGAGGTGCTGCGCGGGCTCGACGAGCGCTCGGCCCGCGACTGGCGGGCGCTGGCGGTCACCGACTTCTTCCGGCAGGCCACCACCGGCGGGCAGATCGTCGGCACCGAGGAAATGACCCCGACCCCGGTCGACGCGCCCTGGACCACGGTGCTGCGGCACGAACGGATCCCGTTCGTCTCGCACCCCTACGAATGGTCGTACGCGATGCTGCGCGACGCCGCGCTGCTGCACCTGGACGTGCTGCGGGCCGCCCTGGAAGCCGGCTTCACCACCAAGGACGGCTCGGCCTACAACGTGCAGTGGCGCGGCGCCCGGCCCGTCTTCATCGACGTCGGCTCGTTCGAGGCGCTGCGCGACGGCGAACCCTGGGCCGGCTACCGGCAGTTCTGCCAGACGCTGCTCTACCCGCTGCTGATCCAGGCCCACCTCGGGCTGGACTTCCAGCCGTTCCTGCGCGCCCGCGTCGACGGCGTCGAGCCGGACCAGATGCGGCGGCTGTTCGGCGGCGCCCGGCGCTGGCGCGCCGGCGTCCCCACCCACGTGCACCTGCACGGCGCCATGCAAAACCGCAACTCCGCCGCGAGCACCACCGACGTCCGCGCCCAGTTGCGCGCCGCCGGGTTCTCCCGGGAACTGGCGCTGGCCACGGTACGCGGGCTGACGAAACTGGTCCGCCGGATCGACCACCGGCCCGGCGACAGCCACTGGTCGGACTACCAGCGCACCTGCGCGTACTCGGTGCCGGACCGGCAGGCCAAGGAGGAGTTCGTCGACCGGGCGGTGGCCGCCGTCGGCGGAGGATCGGCGCTGGACCTGGGCGCCAACGACGGCCGGTACGCCCGCATAGCCGCCCGGCACGCCGCGCACGTCGTCGCCGTCGAGCAGGACCCGGCAGTGGTCGACACGCTCTACCGCGCGCTGCGCGACGATGGCGAGACACGGATCCTGCCGCTGGTGATGGACCTGGCCGACCCGTCGCCGGGCGGCGGCTGGCGCGGCGTCGAGCGGGCCGCGTTCGCCGACCGGGCCCGCGCGGACACCGTCCTGGCCCTGGCCGTGGTGCACCACCTGGCGATCGGGCGCAACGTGCCGCTGCCCGAGGTGCTCGACCAGCTGACCGCGCTCACCGCCACCGGCGGCAGCCTGGTGGTGGAGTTCGTCCACCCGGACGACCCGATGGCCCGCCGGCTGCTGGCGAACAAGCCGGACGGCCTGTTCCCGGACTACCGGCGGGACGCCTTCGAGGCGCTGCTGGCCCGCCGGGGCCGGGTGGTCGCCCGGACCGAGCTGCCGTCCGGCACCCGCACGCTCTACCAGGTGGTGGTGGGTGGCTGAGGACACCCTCGCACCACCCCGGGAACGCGCGGCCGGACCGGACCGCCGGGAGCGCCGGCCCTGGTGGCGGGCCGAGGCCGCCCGGCTGGCCGAGGTCGCCGCGCTGATCGGGCTGGTGGTCACCCAGCCGCTGCTCGACGTGCTCGGCCGCAGCCCCGACTTCTTCCTGTTCCACCGCGCCTCCCGGGCCGACGTGCTGCTGCTGGTCGCCCTGATCGCGCTCGCGCCGACGATGGTGTTCGCGCTGCTCGGCGCGCTCGCGCTGCCCGCCGGACGCCTCACCCGGTCCGTCGCGCACACCGCGCTCGTGGGACTGCTGCTCGCCGCGCTGGCGGTCCAGGTCGGCCGGCACGTCACGCCGCTTCGAGGCGTACCCCTGCTTGTCGTCGCCGGTGCGGCCGGAGCCGCGGGCGCGGCCGCGCACCGGCGGTGGCGGGCGCCCCGGCGGGTGCTGCGGGTCGCCGCCGCCGGGCCACTGGTGTTCGTCGGGTTGTTCCTGTTCGCCTCGCCCGCGTCGGCGGTGGTGCTGCCGCGCGGTGAGGGGGGCGCGGCCGGCGTGGCCGGTGCGGGCGCGCACCCGCCGGTGGTCATGATCGTGCTGGACGAGTTGCCGCTGGTGTCCCTGCTCGGTCCGGACGGCCGGATCGACGCCGAGCGCTACCCGAACTTCGCGGCGCTGGCCGGCGGGTCGACCTGGTACCGCAACGCCACCGGCGTCAGCGGCTGGACGCCCTACGCGCTGCCCGCGATGCTCACCGGGCGCTACCCGGAGCGGGGGGCGGCGCCGCACTACTCGCAGTACCCGGACAACCTGTTCACCGCGCTCGGCGGCCTCTACCGGATCAAGGCCGAGGAGAGCATCACCCGGCTCTGCCCGCCGAGCCGCTGCGAGCAGGCCACCACGCCGGAACAGGGGCTCGGGGTGCTGGTCCGGGAGAGCGGCAAGCTGATGGGCCGGATCGCCGCGCCGGTGGACAGCCGGGTCGACCCGGAGGACTCCTACCGCGAGCGGACCGCGGCCGAGGCCGGACTGGACGCCGCCGAGCCGGTGCCGGACGACCCGAAGTTCCGCTGGGACACCCTCGACGACAACCAGCCGGCCCGGTTCACCTCGTTCCTGGCCGGGCTGCGCCCCGACACCCGGCCCACGCTGCACTTCCTGCACCTGCTGATGCCGCACTCGCCGTGGGCGTACCTGCCGTCCGGGGCGCACTACGCGGCGCCGGAGGACCTGCCCAACGACGGCGCCGGGTGGGCCGACCTGGCCCGCGCCCGGCACCTGGCGCAGCTCGGCTACACCGACCGGCTGATCGGCGAGACGCTGCGGACGCTGCGCGCCACCGGCCTCTACGACAAGGCGCTGGTGGTGGTCACCGCCGACCACGGGGTGAGCTTCCGCCGCGACTGGCAGGGCCGGGGCATGGACGCCATCGACCACGCCGCGAACGAGGTGGCCTGGGTGCCGATGTTCGTCAAGGAACCCGGCCAGCGCGCCGGACGGGTGGACGACCGCAACTGGGAGCACGTCGACCTGCTGCCCACGATCGCCGACGAGACGCACATGAAGGTGCCCTGGCGGATGGACGGCCGGTCGGCGAAGGCGGCTCCCCGCGAGCGGGCCGACAAGCGCTTCTACGACCGACCCGGGCAGCCGGTGACCATCACCGGCGGAGTGCCCGCCGCTGTCCCGCAGCCACCGGCCGATCCGCTCGTCGGCACGCGGGTCGGGGACGTCCCCGCGGGCGGGTCCGCCACGGTGGCGAACCGGGACGCGTTCGACGCGGTCGACCCGGCCGGCGGCGGGCTGCCGGGGCTGGTCTGGGGCACGGTGCCGGACGACGTCCCCGACGGCACCCGGCTCGCCGTGGCGGTCAACCAGACGATCGGCGCGGTGGTGCCAGTGGTGCCGCCGGACGCCGGTGGACGGCGCTTCGCGGCGCTGCTCGCCGACGACCGGCTGTTCGCCGCCGGAGCCAACCGGATCGACCTCTACCGGGTCGGTGACGACGGGACGCTGCGGCGGCTCACGCTGTCGTGACGGACCTCCCGAACGTGCCCATGGCCACGCTCCCATCCGGTTTCCGGACCGGCTGGCCGGGAAACAGGTGACGCACACCTCACCCTCAAACCATGACGAGCGGTGTTCTCCGCGCCGTGATTACGGTAGAAGCGAAGGCAATTCAACGAAGATCTTGCCGGCGAAGCGAGGAACAGATGACGGAAGTCAAGCTCGACCACCCCGGTGGGCAGCTGTCGATGCCGGTGCAGTCCGCGGTTGAGGGCCCCGCCGGGATCGGGGTGAGCAAGCTGCTCAAGGAAACCGGGATGACCACCTACGACCCCGGTTTCGTGAACACCGCGTCCTGCTCGTCCGCCATCACCTACATCGACGGTGATGCCGGCATCCTGCGGTACCGCGGCTACCCGATCGACCAGCTGGCCGAGAAGTCCTCCTTCCTGGAGGTCTCCTACCTGCTGATCTACGGCGAGCTGCCGTCCCAGACGCAGCTCACCGAGTTCAGCGAGCGGATCCGGCGGCACTCCCTGCTGCACGAGGAGATGCGCCGCTTCTTCGACGGCTTCCCCCGCGACGCGCACCCGATGGCCGTGCTCTCCTCGGCCGTCAGCGCCATCTCGACCTTCTACCAGGACAGCCTGGACCCGTTCGACTCCGAGCACGTGGAGATGTCCACGGTGCGGCTGATGGCGAAGGTCCCGACCATCGCCTCGTACGCGTACAAGAAGTCGATCGGGCAGCCGCTGCTGTACCCGGACAACTCGCTGGGCTACGTCGAGAACTTCCTGCGGATGACCTTCGGCGTGCCGGCCGAGCCGTACGAGGTCGACCCGGTGGTGGCCCGGGTGCTGGACATGCTGTTCATCCTGCACGCCGACCACGAGCAGAACTGCTCCACCTCGACCGTGCGGCTGGTCGGCTCCAGCAACGCCAACCTGTTCGCCTCGGTCTCGGCCGGCGTGAACGCGCTGTTCGGCCCGCTGCACGGCGGCGCCAACCAGGCCGTCCTGGAGATGCTCCAGAAGATCCAGGCCGACGGCGGCGACGTCCGCTCCTTCGTGCAGAAGGTGAAGGACAAGCAGGACGGCGTGAAGCTGATGGGCTTCGGGCACCGGGTCTACAAGAACTACGACCCGCGCGCCGCCATCGTGAAGAAGGCCGCCCAGGACGTGCTCGGCCGGATGGCCAAGCCGGACCCGCTGCTGGACCTCGCGGTGCAGCTGGAGGAGATCGCGCTCGCCGACGACTTCTTCGTGTCCCGGCGGCTCTACCCGAACGTGGACTTCTACACCGGGCTGATCTACAAGGCCATGGGCTTCCCGACCAAGATGTTCACGGTGCTGTTCGCGCTCGGCCGGCTGCCCGGCTGGATCGCGCAGTGGCGCGAGATGATCAACGACCCGGAGACCAAGATCGGTCGCCCGCGGCAGATCTACACCGGCGCCGCCGAGCGGGACTACGTCCCCGCCGAGCAGCGCTGACGCAACCCCGGCGAAAGGCCGCCGCCTCTATCCGGAGGCCGGCGGCCTTTCCCGTCCCGGAGACCCGCCCCACCCCACCCGCGCAC
>NZ_RCVK01000090.1:0-5371 GCF_003667485.1 Micromonospora sp. BL1 | reverse complement strand
TTCTGGTTGGTGTGTGGTTGTTCTTTGAGAACTCAACAGGGTGCTTGTAAAGCCAGTGCCAATTGTTTTATACCCCGGACTGGTCAGGCTGTTGTCTGGCTGGTTGGGATTCCTTTGGCAACACTTTTGTTGTCAGGATGCTGTTCGACAAGTTTTTGTTGGAGAGTTTGATCCTGGCTCAGGACGAACGCTGGCGGCGTGCTTAACACATGCAAGTCGAGCGGAAAGGCCCTTCGGGGTACTCGAGCGGCGAACGGGTGAGTAACACGTGAGCAACCTGCCCCAGGCTTTGGGATAACCCCGGGAAACCGGGGCTAATACCGAATATGACCTTGCACCGCATGGTGTTTGGTGGAAAGTTTTTCGGCTTGGGATGGGCTCGCGGCCTATCAGCTTGTTGGTGGGGTGATGGCCTACCAAGGCGACGACGGGTAGCCGGCCTGAGAGGGCGACCGGCCACACTGGGACTGAGACACGGCCCAGACTCCTACGGGAGGCAGCAGTGGGGAATATTGCACAATGGGCGGAAGCCTGATGCAGCGACGCCGCGTGAGGGATGACGGCCTTCGGGTTGTAAACCTCTTTCAGCAGGGACGAAGCGTAAGTGACGGTACCTGCAGAAGAAGCGCCGGCCAACTACGTGCCAGCAGCCGCGGTAAGACGTAGGGCGCGAGCGTTGTCCGGATTTATTGGGCGTAAAGAGCTCGTAGGCGGCTTGTCGCGTCGACTGTGAAAACCCGCAGCTCAACTGCGGGCCTGCAGTCGATACGGGCAGGCTAGAGTTCGGTAGGGGAGACTGGAATTCCTGGTGTAGCGGTGAAATGCGCAGATATCAGGAGGAACACCGGTGGCGAAGGCGGGTCTCTGGGCCGATACTGACGCTGAGGAGCGAAAGCGTGGGGAGCGAACAGGATTAGATACCCTGGTAGTCCACGCTGTAAACGTTGGGCGCTAGGTGTGGGGGGCCTCTCCGGTTCCCTGTGCCGCAGCTAACGCATTAAGCGCCCCGCCTGGGGAGTACGGCCGCAAGGCTAAAACTCAAAGGAATTGACGGGGGCCCGCACAAGCGGCGGAGCATGCGGATTAATTCGATGCAACGCGAAGAACCTTACCTGGGTTTGACATGGCCGCAAAACTGTCAGAGATGGCAGGTCCTTCGGGGGCGGTCACAGGTGGTGCATGGCTGTCGTCAGCTCGTGTCGTGAGATGTTGGGTTAAGTCCCGCAACGAGCGCAACCCTCGTTCGATGTTGCCAGCGCGTTATGGCGGGGACTCATCGAAGACTGCCGGGGTCAACTCGGAGGAAGGTGGGGATGACGTCAAGTCATCATGCCCCTTATGTCCAGGGCTTCACGCATGCTACAATGGCCGGTACAATGGGCTGCGATACCGTGAGGTGGAGCGAATCCCAAAAAGCCGGTCTCAGTTCGGATCGGGGTCTGCAACTCGACCCCGTGAAGTCGGAGTCGCTAGTAATCGCAGATCAGCAACGCTGCGGTGAATACGTTCCCGGGCCTTGTACACACCGCCCGTCACGTCACGAAAGTCGGCAACACCCGAAGCCGGTGGCCCAACCCTTGTGGAGGGAGCCGTCGAAGGTGGGGCTGGCGATTGGGACGAAGTCGTAACAAGGTAGCCGTACCGGAAGGTGCGGCTGGATCACCTCCTTTCTAAGGAGCACCATCCACCGAAAGGTGGTATGGAGCCCGCGGCCCGCGAATGTCGGGTCGGGGTGCTCAGATGGCGGAGACACTGGCAAGTTCGGCGCCGGCAACGGCCAGAAATTTTCCTAGTACAGCCACTCTTGGGTGGTGGGAACGGGGTTCTGGTGCGGCTGGCGCGGGATGTAAGCACCCTGTTGGGTCCTGAAGGAACAACCCGAGTGGTTGTTGTTTCAGAGCCTTGAGATGCCCCTGTGGACGGTGTTCCCGGGGGCGGAAGGCGCCAGGCATGGCCTGGTCTCGCAAACCGTAATCACGTGGTGGTTGCAGGTGTGGGGCTGTGGGTTGTGGGTTGGTTGTTTGTTGAGAATTGCACAGTGGACGCGAGCATCTTTGTGGTCAAGTTGTCAAGGGCGAACGGTGGATGCCTTGGCACCAGGAGCCGATGAAGGACGTGGGAGGCCGCGATAGGCCTGGGGGAGCTGTCAACCAAGCTGTGATCCCAGGGTGTCCGAATGGGGAAACCCGGCATCAGTCATGTGATGTCACCCGCACCTGAACACATAGGGTGTGTGGGGGGAACGCGGGGAAGTGAAACATCTCAGTACCCGTAGGAAGAGAAAACAAATTAGTGATTCCGTGAGTAGTGGCGAGCGAAAGCGGATTGAGGCTAAACCGGCGGCGTGTGATACCTGTCAGGGGTTGCGTGGTCGGGGTTGTGGGACCCTGCTGAACAAGCTGACACTTGTTCGAGGAGTTACAAAGCCAGTGGTTAGTCGAACAGTCTGGAATGGCTGACCGTAGACGGTGATAGTCCGGTAGGTGAAAGCTGCTGGTCTTCTGTGGGTGTTCCCGAGTAGCGGCGGACTCCTGAAATCTGCCGTGAATCTGCCAGGACCACCTGGTAAGCCTAAATACTTCCTGGTGACCGATAGCGGACGAGTACCGTGAGGGAATGGTGAAAAGTACCCCGGGAGGGGAGTGAAATAGTACCTGAAACCGTTCGCCTACAATCCGTCGGAGCCTTGCGGGGTGACGGCGTGCCTTTTGAAGAATGAGCCTGCGAGTTAGTGGCATGTGGCGAGGTTAACCCGTGTGGGGGAGCCGTAGCGAAAGCGAGTCTGAATAGGGCGTTTTTAGTCGCATGCTCTAGACCCGAAGCGGAGTGATCTAGCCATGGGCAGGCTGAAGCGCGGGTAAGACCGCGTGGAGGGCCGAACCCACCAACGTTGAAAAGTTGGGGGATGACCTGTGGTTAGGGGTGAAAGGCCAATCAAACTCCGTGATAGCTGGTTCTCCCCGAAATGCATTTAGGTGCAGCGTCGCGTGTTTCTTGCCGGAGGTAGAGCACTGGATGGTCTAGGGGGCCCACAAGCTTACCGAAATCAGCCAAACTCCGAATGCCGGTAAGTGAGAGCGCGGCAGTGAGACTGCGGGGGATAAGCTTCGTAGTCGAGAGGGAAACAGCCCAGATCACCAGCTAAGGCCCCTAAGCGTGTGCTAAGTGGAAAAGGATGTGGGGTCGCATAGACAACCAGGAGGTTGGCTTAGAAGCAGCCACCCTTTAAAGAGTGCGTAATAGCTCACTGGTCAAGTGGTTCCGCGCCGACAATGTAGCGGGGCTCAAGCACACCGCCGAAGCTGTGGCATTCACATAATAACTTCGTATCTCCTTGATGGGATATGCAGGTGTGTGGATGGGTAGGGGAGCGTCGTGCCGGGGGTGAAGCAGCGGGGTGACCCAGTTGTGGACGCGGCACGAGTGAGAATGCAGGCATGAGTAGCGAAAGAAGGGTGAGAAACCCTTCCGCCGGATGACCAAGGGTTCCAGGGCCAGGCTAATCCGCCCTGGGTGAGTCGGGACCTAAGGCGAGGCCGAGAGGCGTAGTCGATGGACAACGGGTTGATATTCCCGTACCCGCGAAAGAGCGACCCTGACGAACCTCGTTGTGCTAACCACCCGAGCTGCCGGCGGTCTTCGGACCAATGGTGGGGAGCGTGGGAACCTGGCGGGTAGTAGTCAAGCGATGGGGTGACGCAGGAAGGTAGCTGAGCCCGGCCGGTGGTTGTGCCGGGGTAAGCGTGTAGGCCGGTGTGTAGGCAAATCCGCACACCACGAGGCTGAGACGTGATGCCGAGCCGATTCAGGTGAAGTCAGTGATCCTATGCTGCCGAGAAAAGCCTCTAGCGAGTTCTTAGCGGCCCGTACCCCAAACCGACACAGGTGGTCAGGTAGAGAATACCGAGGCGATCGGGCGAACTGTGGTTAAGGAACTCGGCAAATTGCCCCCGTAACTTAGGGAGAAGGGGGGCCGGAGACGTGAAGCCCCGCGCGGGTGGAGCGTTGTATGGCCGCAGAGAGCAGGGGGAAGCGACTGTTTACTAAAAACACAGGTCCATGCGAAGAAGTAATTCGATGTATATGGACTGACGCCTGCCCGGTGCTGGAACGTTAAGGGGACCTGTTAGCTCTTCGGGGCGAAGCGGAGAACTTAAGCGCCAGTAAACGGCGGTGGTAACTATAACCATCCTAAGGTAGCGAAATTCCTTGTCGGGTAAGTTCCGACCTGCACGAATGGCGTAACGACTTCCCCACTGTCTCAACCACAGGCCCGGCGAAATTGCATTACGAGTAAAGATGCTCGTTACGCGCGGCAGGACGGAAAGACCCCGGGACCTTTACTATAGCTTGACATTGGTATCTGAATTAGCTTGTGTAGGATAGGTGGGAGCCGGTGAAGTCCATACGCCAGTATGGGTGGAGGCAATCTTGAAATACCACTCTGGTTGATTTGGGTATCTAACTTCGGACCGTTATCCGGTTCAGGGACAGTGTCTGGTGGGTAGTTTAACTGGGGCGGTTGCCTCCTAAAGGGTAACGGAGGCGCCCAAAGGTTCCCTCAGCCTGGTTGGCAATCAGGTGTTGAGTGCAAGTGCACAAGGGAGCTTGACTGTGAGACTGACAGGTCGAGCAGGGACGAAAGTCGGGACTAGTGATCCGGCACTGGCATGTGGAAGCGGTGTCGCTCAACGGATAAAAGGTACCCCGGGGATAACAGGCTGATCTTCCCCAAGAGTCCATATCGACGGGATGGTTTGGCACCTCGATGTCGGCTCGTCGCATCCTGGGGCTGTAGCAGGTCCCAAGGGTTGGGCTGTTCGCCCATTAAAGCGGTACGCGAGCTGGGTTTAGAACGTCGTGAGACAGTTCGGTCCCTATCCGCCGTGCGCGTAGGATACTTGAGAAGGGCTGTCCCTAGTACGAGAGGACCGGGACGGACGAACCTCTGGTGTGCCAGTTGTCCCGCCAGGGGCACGGCTGGTTAGCTACGTTCGGAAGGGATAACCGCTGAAAGCATCTAAGCGGGAAGCTCGCTTCAAGATGAGGTATCCCACCCACATTGTGGGGTAAGGCCCCCAGCTAGACGACTGGGTTGATAGGCCGGAAATGTAAGCCCGGTAACGGGTTCAGTTGACCGGTACTAATAGGCCGAGGACTTGACTACCAAGCTGCTACGCGTCCACTGTGCAACTCTGAACAAACCACCACCCATGTTGTTGGGTTGGTTGACATGTTCATAGAGTTACGGCGGTCATGGCGGAGGGGAAACGCCCGGCAACATTCCGAACCCGGAAGCTAAGCCCTCCAGCGCCGATGGTACTGCACTCGGGAGGGTGTGGGAGAGTAGGACACCGCCGGACAATCTTCC
>NZ_RCVK01000185.1:0-5146 GCF_003667485.1 Micromonospora sp. BL1 | reverse complement strand
CGGGCTGGTCCGCAGCGGCCGGGCCGCAGCCAGCGCGTCCACCAGGCCCGCGCGGGTGAACTCGGCGAACGCCGGGTCGTCCGGTTCGGTGTTCAGGTCGCCGCCGAGCACCAGTGGACGGCCGTTCGCGTACCGGCCGGCGAACGCGGCCACCTCGCCCGCCTGCTCGACCGGATCCCGGCCGGGCGGCGGTTGCAGGTGCGTGGCCACCACCGCCAACTCGCGGCCGCCGACCTCGAGCGTGACGCCGAGGGCCTGCGCCCCGGTCGGCGCGCCGTGCGCGGTGAGCCGCCGGGTCTGCCCGGAGCGCATCGGGAAGCGGCTGAGCACCGCGTCGCCCCAGACCGGGTCGGCGGCGGGCGCGAAGACGTACGGCATCCCGAGCCGCCCGGCCAGCAACGCCAGCGTGTCGTGGCCGCCGTTGAGCCACCAGCCCCGATCCACCTCGCTGAGCAGCACGACGTCCGCGTCGCGCAACTCGCGGGCCAGCGCGTCCAGGTCCAGCCGGCCGTCCAGGCCGAACCCCATCCGGATGTTGTACGCGGCCACACGTACCGCCGCCGGTGCGGTGGTGGCCCGGGCCGATGTGGGCGGCACGTGCAGCGCGGCGGCGAGCCCGGCCAGCGCGGTGAGCCCCGCCAGGGCCGCGACCCGGACCGTGGCGGGCAGCACCGGGCCGGGCGCTGCCGCGCCGCGCGACATCGGGGCGGGCGACGTCATGGCGGGGCGGACAGGCGCGGTAACCGCCACCAGAGCCACCAGGACGGCCGTGGCGACCGGAGCCCACCCGTTGGGGTACCCCACGTCGTAGGCGGCGTAGTAGGCCACCGTGGCCACCGCAAACACCAGCATCCCGAGCACCGCCACCCGTCCGCGCCGCGCCCCGGCCCGCCCGTCGTCACCGTTCCCGGCCGCGTCGTCGGCGGGCGTGTCGGTGAGCGCCAGGCAGCCGCCCAGGCCTGCGGCGGTGAGCAGGTACGCCGGGACGAGACGCCCGGTCACGAACAGCACCGACCCGGCGAGCAGCGCCAGCGGCCACAGCACCCGGGCCACGCGCGCCGGTGCCCGGAACAGTGCCGCCGCGAGGAACAGCAGCACCGCGAGCGCGCCCCACAGCGATCCGCCGGCCGGGCGGGCGAGACCGGGGAAATCCGGCGACCCGGTGCCGGCGGCGGCGCTCCAGATCGCCGGGGCGAGCGCCACCTGACCGGCCAGCAACAGCGCCGGCCCGCACAGCGACCAGGCCCGCCGGCCCGGGGTGGGCACGCGCCGCCCGGCGTCGCCGTCCGCCGCATCCGCCGCCGGCCGCGCCGCGTCGGCGCGTACCGGAGCGGCCGTCCGCTCCCGCCGTGCCACCGACGCGGCCAGGAACGCCGCTACCAGCGGGGCGCTCAGGCCCCAGCCGAGCACGCCGCCGCGCCACACCAGGTCCTCGGTGCCGAGCAGGGCGTGCCCGACCGCGTTCCCGGCCAGGCCGAGCGCCAGCCCGGCGACCGGCCTTGGAACCGACGCGGCGATCGCGGCGAGCCAGACCAGGCCCGCGAGCAGCCCGGCGCAGGCCAGCCAGAGCTGGGCCGGGCCGCCGGGTTGCGCGGTCAGCGCCAGCCGGGCCACCGCCAGCACGCCCGCGGCGACGAGTCCGACCGGGCCGGCACCCGTCCGGCGTACGAGCGTGGGCGCGGCGAGGGCGAGCAGGAACCAGCCGAGCGCGAACGCGCCGAGCAGTTCGGCCGGCGTCTCGGCGGCCTGGCCGAACAGGGTGATGATCGACGGCAGCCAGACCCGCAGCACGTCCAGCAGAATCGCGATGCCCAGCGCGAGCGCCAGGGTGGAGAGGTGACGGTGCCGCACGGGCGCCTCTTCTCGTGACCGACGGGGGTTTTCGGCACGGCGATTCTGCGGGGCGCGGCGGCGGGCGGTCAACGCGTACCCATGCGAAAGGGCGCCCACCGCGAACGGTGGGCGCCCTTTCGTGGGCCGTCCGGTCAGCGCCGGGTGGCGGCCTTCTTGGCGGGCGCCTTCTTCGCGGGCGCCTTCTTCGCCGCCGTGGTCTTCTTGGCCGTGGCGGACTTCGCCGCGGTCGTCTTCTTGGCGGTGGTGGTCTTCTTCGCCGCGGTGGACTTCGCCGCGGTCGTCTTCTTCGCCGCCGTGGTCTTGGTCGCGGCGGCCTTCTTCGCCGGCGCGGCCTTCTTCGTCGCGGTGGTCTTGGTGGCCTTCGCCGCCGTGGTCTTCTTCGCGGCGGCGGTGGTCTTCGCCGCGGTGGTCTTCTTCGCGGCGCCGGTGGTCTTCTTCGCGGCGGCGGTGTCCTTCGGCACCTTGCCGCTGGCCACCATCTCCTTGAAGCCCGCGCCCGCCCGGAACGTCGGGACGGAGGTCTTCTTGACCTTCACCGCCTCGCCGGTACGCGGATTGCGCGCTGTTCGGGCTCCCCGGACGCGCTTCTCGAACGCTCCGAAACCGGTGATCGCCACCTTCTCGCCCTTGGTGACCGCCGCCTGGACCTCAGCGAGAACCGCGTCGAGCGCGGCCGTCGCCGTCTTCCGGTCCCCCAGGCGAACGGCGAGCGCCTCGATGAGCTCGGCCTTGTTCACGACTTCCTCCCGATTGTGCAACTGACTCGACGCGAGCCATTCTGCGCGCACGGTATGCCCTGTGCTGCCTGGACACAAACATTCGGTGGAAAAAAGCCCTTGTGTCGCAACGGATTCGCCCCCACCGGATGCACCGGTGGGGGCGAATAGCGCTGGAAGTCAGGCGATCGAGGGCAGGAACGCCGGTCGGTCGGCCTCGTACGCGCTGATCTCGGCCTCGTGCCGGAGGGTGAGTCCAATGTCGTCCAAGCCCTCCATCAGCCGCCAACGGCTGTGGTCGTCCAGCGGGAACGCCCAGGTGGCGTCACCGGCGTGGACCTGGCGGGCGGCGAGGTCGACAGTGATCGGCGTGGTCGGCTCGGATTCCACGAGATCCCACAGTTCTTCCACGGCTTTCAATTCCAGCTCGACCGGAAGGAGACCTTCCTTGAGCGCGTTGCCGCGGAAGATGTCACCGAAGCGAGGCGAGATGACGGCCCGGAAGCCCCAGTCCCGCAGCGCCCACACGGCGTGCTCCCGGGAGGATCCGGTGCCGAACTCGGGGCCGGCGATCAGAATCGACGCACCCGAATGGACGGGATCGTTGAGGACGAATGACGGGTCCTCCCGCCACGCGTTGAACAGGCCATCGGCGAATCCGGTCCGGGTCACCCGCTTGAGGTACACGGCGGGGATGATCTGGTCGGTGTCCACGTTGGATCGGCGCAGCGGCACGGCCGTGCCGGTGTGGGTGGTGAACTTGTCCATCTGTCGGCTGCCCTTCTTACAGGTCGGCGGGGGCGGCCAGCCGGCCGACCACGGCGGTGGCGGCGGCGACCGGCGGGGACACCAGGTGGGTACGCCCGCCCCGGCCCTGGCGGCCCTCGAAGTTGCGGTTGGAGGTCGAGGCGGAACGCTCGCCCGGCTTCAGCGTGTCCGGGTTCATGCCCAGGCACATGGAGCAGCCGGCGAAGCGCCACTCGGCGCCGGCGTCGGTGAAGACCTTGTCCAGCCCCTCGATCTCGGCCGCCTCGCGGACCGCGGCGGAGCCGGGGACCACGAGCATGCGTACGCCGTCGGCGACCCGCCGCCCGCGCAGCACCTCGGCGGCGGCCCGCAGGTCCTCCAGACGGCCGTTGGTGCACGAGCCGACGAACACCACGTCCACCGCGAGGTCGCGCAGCGGGGTGCCCGGGGTGAGGTCCATGTACTCCAGCGCCCGGCGGGCGGCGACCCGCTCCGGCTCGGTGACGAACTCCTCCGGGTCCGGCACCGTGGCGCCCAGCGGCACGCCCTGCCCGGGGTTGGTGCCCCAGGTGACGAACGGCGTGATCCGGCTCGCGTCCAGCGTCACCTCGGTGTCGAAGGTCGCACCCTCGTCGGTGGGCAGCGTCCGCCAGTACTCCAGCGCCGCGTCCCAGTCGTCGCCCTGGGGCGCGTTGGGCCGCCCCTTCAGGTACGCGAACGTGGTCTCGTCCGGCGCGATCATGCCGGCCTTGGCGCCCCACTCGATGGACATGTTGGCGATCGTCATCCGCCCCTCCATCGAGAGGTCGCGGATCGCCTCGCCCCGGTACTCGACGATGTGACCGCGTCCACCGCCGGTGCCGACCTGCGCGATCAGCGCGAGCACCAGGTCCTTGGCGGTGACGCCGGGCGCCAGCTCGCCGACGACGTTCACGGCCATGGTCTTCGGGCGGGCCTGCGGCAGCGTCTGCGTGGCCAGGACGTGTTCGACCTCACTGGTGCCGATGCCGAACGCCAGCGCCCCGAACGCGCCGTGGGTGGCGGTGTGCGAGTCGCCGCACACGATCGTCATGCCGGGCTGGGTGAGGCCGAGCTGCGGGCCGATGACGTGCACGATGCCCTGGTTCTCGTCGCCCAGCGTGTGCAGCCGGACGCCGAACTCGGCGCAGTTGCGACGCAGCGTCTCGATCTGGGTGCGGGAGGTGGGGTCCGCGATCGTGAGCAGGTCGCCGCGCCGGGAACGGAACGCCGGGTCGTCGTACCCGGTCGGGGTGTTGTGGTCCTCGGTCGCGATCGTCAGGTCGGTACGGCGGACCCCGCGCCCGGCCAGACGCAGCCCGTCGAACGCCTGCGGGCTGGTCACCTCGTGCAGCAGGTGCAGGTCGATGAAGAGCAGGTCCGGCTCGCCGGCGGCGGAGCGGACCACGTGTGCGTCCCAGACCTTCTCGGCCAGGGTCCTCGGTTGAGTGACTCCCACCATCTGGACATCCTAAATTCTGGGAGGTAAATTTCGGCTTGTGGGACACAGTATGAGCGGTGTCGGCGTTCTCGACAAGGCGGTGGTCATCCTGGCCGCCTGTGTCGACGGCGCCAGCCTGGCCGAACTCGTTGAACGCACCAAGCTGCCCCGGGCCACCGCGCACCGGCTGGCACAGGCGCTGGAGATCCACCGGATGCTCGTCCGGGACACCCAGGGGCGCTGGCGCCCGGGTCCACGCCTGGGCGAGCTGGCCAACGCGGCCCCGGACGTGCTCCTGACCGCCGCCGAGCCGCTGCTCGCCGCGCTACGGGACGCCACCGGCGAAAGCGCCCAGCTCTACCTGCGCCGC
>NZ_RCVK01000166.1:0-5471 GCF_003667485.1 Micromonospora sp. BL1 | reverse complement strand
GCCCCAGAAGGCCCGCCGGAACCGGTCCCTGCGCACACGCCCGAGCCGGACGTCGCCGAGCCCGCCGCCGGGGTGGCTTCGGTGCGCGCGGTCGGCCGGGCGCACGTCCCCGCACCCCTGCCCCACGATCCGCCCGAGGAGCCCTCATGACCACCGAATGGACAGTCGTCGCCGCCGCCGAACAGTTCACAGTGGACGCCCGCAACGCCGGTGAGCTGACGTTCACCGTGTCGAACCCGGGCACCGCGCCGGACACCGTCGTGTTCGACGTGGCGCCCGGCGAGGGCAGCCAGCGGGCCTGGTTCACGGTGGCCGAGCCGCAGCGGGTGGTGCCCGGGCAGGGGTCGGTGTCGTTCCTGGTCCGGCTCGCCGTACCGCCCGGCACGCCGCCCCGGCGCTACGACATGACCGGGTTCGCGTACTCGGCCAACACCGCACCGGAGGAGAGTTCCAGGTCCAGCGGGCGGGTCACGTACGACGTGCGGGCCGTCGTACCCCCGAAGCGCGCGCCGTGGCCGTGGATCGCCGCCGCCGCGGCGCTGGTGCTGGTCGTGGCCGGGGTGGTGGCCTGGCTCGTGACCCGCGGCCCGGACACCCCGGCTCCCCCGCAGGCCGGGGCGGTGGTGGTGGAGGCGGAGACACTCGTCTCCGGCGCCGCGGTGCAGTCCACCACCGGCGCGAAGGCGGAGGTGGTGGCGCAGGAGAACTGCTGCGACGTGGTGTGGTCCGGCGACGCGCAGCTGTTCTTCCTGGGCCGGGGCGTGGGCGACCGGGTGACCGTGCAGGTGGACGTGCCGTCCGACGGCACCTGGCGGTTCTCCACCGTGCGCACCACGTCGTTCGACTACGCGAACACGATCTGGCTGGTCGACGGCCGGCAGGTCGGCGACACGTTCTTCGGGTTCAGCCCGACGGTGGTCCGCACCGACGAGGTGGACGTGGGCACCGTGGAGCTGACCCGCGGGCCGCACAAGCTGACGCTCGTGGCGGTGAGCAAGACCCAGGGCACCGACAGGTACTTCGCCGGGGTGGACGAGATCCGCTTCACGCCCGTCGTCCGGCCGTGAGCACCAGGCAGAAGGTGCTGCTGGCGGCGGTGGCCGTGCTGCTGGTGGGGCTGTACGTGATGGCGGTGGCCGGGCGCCGCGACGACCCGGGCGACCCGGCGGCCGGGCCGGGCGCGCTGGCCCGGCTGGGGCGCGGGACCGGGACGGTGGACCCGGCGACGGTGGCGGTGACGTGCCTGCCCCCGGCCGCCGATCCCGCCACCACCGCCGACGGGGTGACGCTCGCGTTCGGCACCGCGTGCCGGCTGCGGGTGGCCGACCCGGGCGCGCTGCGCACGCTGGTGCTGCGCGGTACGACGCCGTTCGAGGTGACCGCCCCCGCGCCCGGCGACGCGGACGTCACAGTCAGCGACGAGGTCGCGCCCGACGCGGACGGCCCGGCGGTGGCGAAGGTGGCTGTGGACCGGGAGACCGAGGTGCTCCTGCGCTGCCCGGGAGGTGGCGGATGTTCGGTCACGCTGGCCCGGTCCTGACCGGGACGGAGACGCGGCATGGGTGAGTTGCGCAAGCCGTTCCTGCTGCTGGCGCTGCTCGCGGTGGCGCTCGTGGTCGGCGTGGAGCTGGGCGCGGCGGCGCTGACCGGCGGTGGCGACGCGAGCGGCGCGCTGCGGGACAGCGCCGGCCGGCTCGGCGTCGAGCTGGGCGACGTCGGCGCGGTGTCCGAACCGTCCGGCCGGGGCGTCGGCTACCTGGCGCTGATCGACGTGGTGGCGCTCTGGACCACCGGTCTGTTCTGCCTGAGCCTGGTGCTGCCCGACCGGATGCAGGGCCGGGTGCAGGGCGTGGCGACGCTCGTCTTCTCGATCGTGCTGCTGCTGGTCTCGCTGGTCCTGCTGATCGTCGCGTTCGTCGAGCTGACGGTGATGGTGTCGCTGTTCCTGGCGCCGCCGTTCGGCACGCTGGCGTACCTCGCGGTGTGGGGGTTCTTCCCGGTCGACGACGCGGCCGTGCTGCTCGGGCTGGCGCTGCTGCTCAAACTGGTCTGGGCCGGGCTGCTGCTCGCCGCCCAGCCCCGGTTCCTGCGCAACAAGGGCCTCGTCGCGCTGGCGCTGACCACGCTGCTGTGCACGGTGGTGCTGCAGTTCCTGCACGGCCTGGTGCCGGTGATCCTGGTCAGCATCCTCGACGACCTGGGCGCCGTGGTGTTCGCCGTGGTGGCGCTCATCTGGGCGCTGGTGCTGCTGATCGGGTCGATCCCGGCGATCGTGAAGGCGATCCGGACCACCGCCACCACGTCCGGCCGTACGGTCAGGTGACCGGCCCGCCGGCCGCGAGCGTGGCCAGGCGCGGCAGCTGCTCCGGGTCGGTGAGCGCCGACCCGACCGCCACCACGCGCGCCCCGGCGGCGAGGAAGTCGCCCGCGTTGCCGGCGTCGACACCGCCGGTGGCCACGAACCGGGCCTCCGGCAGCGGCCCGGCCACCGCCCGGAACCAGGCCGGGCCGAGGCTGACCGCCGGGAACGCCTTGAGCCACACCAGGCCGTGGTCGAGCGCCCGCTGCGCCTCGGTCGGCGTGGCCACGCCGGGCAGGTGCGGCACGCCGAGACCGGCCGCCGCGTCGGCGACAGCCAGATCCAGGCCGGGCGCCACTGTGAACGCCGCCCCGGCGGCTACCGCCTGCCGGACCTGCTCCGGGGTACGCACCGTGCCCGCGCCCACGATCCGGTCCCGCCGCCGTCCGGCCGTCACGGCGGCGCGCAGCGCCGGCACGGCCTCCGGGGTACGGATGGGCACCTCCACCACGTCGATGCCGAGATCCCAGGCCAGTTCCGCCAGCCGGACCGTCTCACCGGCCGGCAGGTCACGCAGGATCACCATCACCCGCGCGTCGCCGAACAGGACCTCGAAGTCGTGCCCGCTCATCTCCCGTTCCCTCCCCTGGCTTGCGCCTGCCCGGTCCACGCCTCGTCCGGCGACGCCAGCGCCCGCGCGATCGTCTCCGGGTCGGGTGGCGGCGCGGTGTCGCCCGGCACGGTCAGCACCGGCGCGGCGGTGAGGTGACCCAGCCGCAGGCAGGACCGCAGGTCGAGATCGCGCAGCAGCCCGGAGAGGAACCCGGCGGCGAACGCATCCCCGGCGCCGACCGGCTCCACCACGCGCACCGGCAACGCCGGCACGAACACCGCCGGCCCGGTACGCGGCAGCGCCGTCGCGCCGACCGGCCCGTCCTTGACCACCACCAGTTCCGGGCCGGGCAGCAGCGCACGGACCGCCGCCGGATCGTCCGCCGACCAGAGCACGGCCGCCTCGTCCAACCCGACCAGCACCACGTCGGCGCGGTCGGCCAGGTCACGCAGGACCGGTGCGGCCCGCTCGGCGGCCCAGAGCGCCGGACGGTGGTTCACGTCGAAGCTCACCCGCGCGCCGGGCAGCGCCCGCCCGGTCAGCGCGTGCTCCAGCAGGTCACGACAGGTGCCGGAGAGCGCGGCCGTGATCCCGGACAGGTGCAGCAGGCGTGCCCCGGCAAGCCCCGGACGCGCGAGGTCCGGCACGCCGAGGCGGCTCGCGGCCGACCCCGCACGGTGGTAGTGCACGCGGGTGCCGTCCGGCCCCGGATCCTTCAGGTAGAGGCCGGTCGGCGCGTCCGGATCCACGGTGACCAGGCTGACGTCCACGCCCGCGGCGGCGACCTCGGCCACCACCCGCCGCCCGAACGGGTCGTCGCCGACGCGGCTGACCCACGCCGCGCGGTACCCGAGCCGGGCCAGCCCGCCCGCCACGTTGGACTCCGCGCCGCCGACACCGACAGTCAGCCGCGCGGAGTGCTCCAGCGGGCCGCCGCCGGCCGGGGCGAGCACCACCATCGTCTCGCCCACGCAGACCACGTCCGGCCTCACGGCATCACCCTCGTCCGCGACCGCGGGGCTCGCAAGACCGGCTCACTCCTCGCGCTCACGGAACGACCGCCGCATCCAGCCGGGCCGCGATGCCGGCCGGGTCGAGGTGGCCGTCGGCGACCAGCACCCGGTGCCGGTTGTGCCGGGGCCGCCCGGCCGCGACCACCGCCGGGCTGTCGAACGCGTACGCGACGCAGACGCCCGGGTACATCGCGGTGCGCACGAACCACCTGTCGCCCGGCCCGAGGCCGGTGAACACCAGCGTGTACGCGCCGCCGCCCGGCGCGGTGGCGGACAGCGCCAGCCAGGGCGCGGCCGACCCGTTCACCGCCTCCTCGCCATCCGCCTCGGCGGTGCGCACCAGCGGTTCCCCGTCGGCCACCGCCCGCCAGAAGAAGCCGCCGTACCCGGCGCCACCGGGGCGGCCGTTCGTCGCCGGGCTGCCCAGGTGCACGTCCGCACCGGTGGCGGCGGTGAGCGTGGCGGACAGGTCCAGCCACCAGGCGTCCTCACCGGCCGGGGTGGCGGTGATCCGCCGGTGCTCGCGCAGCAGCACCCGGCCGTGCCGGTCCCGCCACTCCAGGTCGTGGTCGAGCCGGTCGGCGGTCCGGTCCCGCCAGCCGGTGTGCGCGATGACGCCGTGGTCGTCGCGCCAGGTGTAGCCGGTGCCGCGCACGTAGGTCCGGCCGCCCCACAGGTTGGCGCCGTCCACGTCCTGCACGGCCAACGACGCGCCGAGGTGCCAGACGTGGTCGGCCGGGAGCGCGTCGGTGACCGGCGTGCCGGCCCGGGTCCGCACCGGATGCAGGTACGGCCGAGGGCCGTGGCGCGGGTCGAGGTCCGGCCGGACCAGGTACCGGGCCACCTCGGCACCGCCCACGACGAGCCGGGGTTCGGCGTCGGTCCCGGCAGGGCTCGACTCGGCGGCGGCGGAACGGGGTTCGGCGGTCACGACGGGTCCGGGGCGGGGACCGGACGGCGGGCATCGAGCGCGTGCAGCGCCGCGAGGGCGTACCCGCCGAGGATCGGCACCGCCACCGGCGTGACCAGCACACCCAGCGCCACGGCGAGCGCGCAGATGCCGGAGGCGGCGGCCCAGGTGCCGGGCCGCTGCGGGCAGGTGCGCGCCACCTCACGCGTGGCCGCCCGCCACCCCCGGCCGCCGGTGCGCCCGACGGCGACGGCGACCAGGCCCGCGTACCCGAGCAGGAGCGCCACCACGACGGCGGTGAGCGCGAGCGCGGGCCCGCCTCCGGGCACCCGGCCGGTGGCGAGCGCGAGCAGGTCGGCGGCGAGCAGCGCGGCGGCGGCGAGCGCGACGGCGCTGACCGCCGACCCGGCGGGCAGCGCCCGGCCGAACCGGCGCAGGCTGGTCCGCGCGCCGGGCCAGGAACCGCTGGTCGACCAGTCGTGCAGTGCGGCACTGGCGGTGGCGAGCGCCGGAGCGAGCGTGAGCACCGGCAGGGCGGCGAGCGCCACGGCGAAGCCGAGCAGCGCCAGGTCGGTCGCCTCGCGCAGCGTGTCCCGCCAGTCGGCACGGGCCGGCACGGGGTGGGCGGGTACGGCG